>JBKPGQ010000133.1:0-1865 GCA_046729455.1 Verrucomicrobiota bacterium | reverse complement strand
CGTTGCCAGGTCGCGATCTACTTTCGGGTTCAAGAGGCGCGGTTGCCGCGGCTCGGTGTCCAAAACCAATCGGACCGTTTCATAGGTGGTTCCGCCAGCAAAAGGGGGATGGCCAGTGAGCAGTTGGTAAAGCACTGCGCCCAGTCCGTAGATGTCCGTGGCGCCAGTGACGCGCGCGTTATTTCCCACCGCTTGTTCCGGCGCCATGTAACTGGGAGTGCCCAAAACTTCCATCGTGCGCGTGACGGTACTCTCTGTCTCGACGAGCCGGGCCAGCCCGAAATCGGTGAGATGCGGTTCGCCTTTTGCGTCGAGCAGGATGTTTCCGGGTTTGATGTCGCGATGGAGGATGCCGTGTTCATGCGCATAGTGAACTGTGCGGGCGAGCTTGGCGATCAATTCGGCTGCGTTACGGATCGGTATCGCTTCGCGCTTCACGACGGCATCGAGTTGGCCGCCCTCCACCAGTCCCATGCTGAAGTAACAGGCGCCGTCGCGCTCACCGACTTCGTAAATCGGGACGATGCACGGATGGTTCAGCCTGGCGGCGGCTTCTGCTTCGAGACGAAAGCGCTTTACGTGTGCTTCTGTTGCCCAGTGAGCGAGACCAATCACTTTGAGCGCCACCATCCGGTTCAGACTTTTTTGTCGTGCCCGATAAACCACGCCCTGGCCACCGCGTCCGATTTCTTGAAGTAATTCGTAATCGCCGAAATCTTTCAACATCCGCGCGATTGCTGGTTCAAACGCCTCGTCATCCTCGTTGCCGCGTGAGGCGAGACCAGTCCGAAACAGGCAGACGCTGCAAACTCCCTCCGGCGCATCCGCGAACACGGTGGCTCCGCATTCTGCACAAACTCTCTTGGCAGTTGTCATCGTGTCTTCTGGCCGATTTACCGTCTCCAGTTGTACTGCCGGAAATTCTTTCACAGGTTACGTTTGCAATACGGCAATGAAATGCCGCAGCTCATCTTCGACGTCCTCCTGCGCCGCGACCGTGTGGGCAATCTCTTCCTCCAACAACTGCCGATAGCGATGGCGCATGCGGTGAAACGCTTGTTTGACCGCGTTTTCAGTCATTTGCAGTTCGGCGGCTATCTCAGCCTGCGAAGGCTGGCCGGGTTCCCGGGCGAGCAATTCTTTCAAGCGATCGAACAACGGCAGTTTGCCAGCGGCTTCATATTCGGCTCGGAGCCGGGTGAGCACTTGCTCCAATAACGTTAATGCCCAACGACGCTCGTAAATGCGATCGGCACTCAATTTGTGGGCTGGCTCCTGGTCGGTGCGTTCGCGCGCGAGCAAATTCTCCAGCGAAACCAGTGGCCGGCCTTGGCCTCGTTTGACGGTCAGTTCGCGATGCCGCGCCTTCGAGAGAAAATTCTTGAGCGACGCCAGCAGATAAGAACGCAAACGTCCCCTTTCCTGCCTTACAGTTTCGAGGTCCTTCCGCTCGAGCAGCCGCGCGAAAAAAGCTTGGGTGAGATCCTGTGCTTCCTCTGGGTTGCAGCCTTCGCGTCTAACGAAGCCGTAAAGGGGCCACCAGTAGGTTCGGCAAAGCTTTTCCAGCGCCGCTTTAGCCTCCGCCGATTCGCCTCGCGCTGCCAGCACCACGCTCCAATGCGTGGTGGTAAATGCAGCAGCACCGTTTTGAGTACTTTCACCAGTCGCCCTCCCCGGTGCTCCGTTAGCTACCGCAGGCACGATACGATACAAGTAAAAAGTCGTGCCGAAATCAAGCCTGAAGATGGTTCACAAGGAGCGACGGCTTGGGAAGCCGTCCACTTAAACATGACGGTTAGGAGCTGTCATTCCTTACCGGGCCCCGCCCGTGACCATGTCAGTCGCAAATTCTTTGTGTTCTTCAC
>JBKPGQ010000132.1:0-4204 GCA_046729455.1 Verrucomicrobiota bacterium | reverse complement strand
TTCGCGCACAACGCCGACGTTGCTCTTGGTTGTTGATGTTTTTAGCCCTTCAATTTTCGTTTCGATCTCTTCGAGTATGCTGCTCATGATTTTTGCCTTGATTAAAGTTCTTGTTGAAGACGTTCGAGCCGGTTACGCACCGTTCCGTCCCAGACATCGCTCCCCACGCGAATACGCATTCCGCCAAGAAGCTTCGGGTTAACAACGAACTGCGTTGCCAGGTCGCTACCGTATTTCTTTTTTAGATTGGCCACGAGCTCCGAAGTCGTCGCGGCATCCACTTCACTCGCCGTCTCGATTCTGGCCTGCCGCTTTTCCAATTCGAGCCGAAGCAAACGTCTGTAATTTTTGAGGACCTCGACGTAATGACGTGGTTTTCTTGCGATAAGCGAATCGACGAGGGACCCAATCCTTCCGGGGTCGAGTTGGCCGTCAGTGAAGCTTGCCCGAAGCATTTCACGCGAAAGCTTGCGAATTTCCTTGTTGATCTTCATCAGGCCAGCTGACGAGTTGCTTCCTCCTGCAAGCGCCGTTGATCTTCCGGCGTTAACACCTTCCCGGCCACTTTAGCCGTGGTATCAACTACCAGGCGCCCAAGCTCGCGTTTTAAAGAGTCCATTGTGCGCTCATGTTCAATCGCGCTGGCTTCACGCGCCTTCGCAATGATTTGCTCAGCAGCCGTAATCGCCTCTTGTTGTTTGCGCTCAGATAGGTGCGCAGCGCTTTCGCGCGCTTCGTCGATCATTTTTTGCGCGTCCGCATTCCCTTTCGCGACAATTTCCTTGTAACGCTTCTCCGCTTCGGCGAGCTCCTTTTTGATTTTTTCCGCGTTGATCTGCCCTTCTTCGATCTTGCGCCGGCGCTCCTCGAGCACCGCAAGGATTGGCTTGTAAGCAAAGCGCTTTAGAAGCAATGCCACGACCACAAAGCTAATCACCTGCGCAAGGAACAACTGCCAGGTCCAGCCGAATGTTTCGGCTGTCTCGTGCAGGGTTTTACTAAGACCACTCGTTGCGGCGGCGGCGACGATCATATTCATACTTAGGCGTGCCGTTTCCTTGTCGGCGGCGAGTATTTAGTGAGGTAGAAGGAACAACGCGTAGAAAACGATCGCCTCCGTAAAAGCGATTGCCAGAATTCCATGGACCAAGATTTGGGTAAATGCACCCGGGTTGCGACCGACTGCCGTCGCCATTCCCAAGCCTGTTAATCCCACGCCGATTCCGACGCCCATCGCGGCGAGACCGACGTGAATGCTTCCGTTCAATTCTGCGAGTAGTGGTAGTATCATAGTTTTTCTGTTGGTTTGATGAACCCGTCATGAGTCCATCGAAATTTATGAATGTTCATGTTCCGGGCCGTTTTCATGCTGCGCGATCAGCATCGTGAAAACTGCTGTGAGCAGCATGAACACGAGAGCTTGCACGACGCCGACGAGTATTTCCATAAAGTAAAATGGAATCGGCGGCAGCCACGCCAGCCACATCGGCACCATGTGCGCCATCGCTTCCAAAATGCTTTCACCGGCATAGATGTTCCCGAAAAGCCGAAAACTTAACGAAACTGGACGAAACAGAATCGAAATAACTTCGAGCCAACCGACCATGAAGAAAATCACGGCCATGAGCACCTTGAGAATACCTGTCGTTTCGCCTTTAGGCGCGAACAGATGCTTCAAAAATCCGCCGAGGCCTTGCGCTTGAAGTGCCCAGATTACCCATAACACAAAGAAGACTGCCGCCATCGCGGTTGTCATGTTGAGATCCGCATTGCCGCCCCGCAAAAGCGGCCGATCGACGTGAAACACGCCGGTGTTTGGATCGTAATGACCCCAGCCGATCGTCCCCACACCCGGGACCAACCCAAACCAATTCACAAATAAGATGAAGATGAAAATCGTCGCAAAGAACCAGAATGTCTTGCGCACCAATTCGCGTCCGATAATTGATTCAAGAAAATTGTGCAGTCCTTCGACCAGCCATTCCCAGAAATTCTGAATACCACTTGGGATCGGTTTGATGTTCCGCGTCGCGATTTGGGCAAACACGATGAGGCCTGCTGCCACAATCCACGTCACCAACATCGAATTTGTAACCGCAAATTTTCCGATCTGGAGAATCGGTATCGGCTTTAACGACACGGCCGGCTCGTGCTCACCCTGGGCAGATGCGGCTTCTGCAGCAAGCGTCGTCGTTGCTAGCGCAAATCCGCAAAGCAACATCACCACTGTCAAAAGAAAACAACGATTCCGCATTTTAAGCACAGCTGTAGTCGGCCTCGGGTGATGCCGACCTGCCGAGATCATCCGCGTTTGCAAATGCTACGGCGGACAGGCGCGCCCCGGCTACAACTCGAACGCGCATACCAAAGCGCGTTTTGCGCGAATGACAAACAAAATTCTTGAGCCTTATTTCGCCGGCAGTCCCTCGGCAAACTGCGGAGCAAGCTGCGCCACCGGCTTCGATTTCACCGGCTCAGAGGCGCCATTCAGACTAATCGCTTCCTCATAGAACGATTCCAACTGTTCGATTTGAGCGTCCTGCTCGAATCGTTGGACCACGGTGACGTGTGCGCGCGCTCCTATTTGCCTTAACAGATCTGGCGAACGCGTGATTAGCTGCATGGCGTTCGCCAATCCAACGTGATCTTCTTCAGCCACGAGAAATCCGGTGCGCCCATGCTCGACCGCTTCCGGTATCCCACCATGACGCGTCGCAACCACCGGCAACCCGGTCGCCATCGCTTCTAAAACCGAGTTCGGCACACCTTCTTGGTCTTGATTGGCGGATATTTCGCTGGGATGCAAAAACACATGCGAACTCGCATAAAGCTCAAGCAGTTTCCGTTGCGACAGAAATCCAACGAAATGTACGTCTCTAAGAATCCCCAATCCGTCCGCAAGCATCTCCAGTTCTGGTTGGAGGGGTCCTTTTCCGGCGATGAAAAATTCCGCTTTGGGGTTGTCTTTCTTAAAAATCGCAAAAGCGCGCAAGCTCGTCGCAACACCTTTCTTCGGAATCAACCGGCAGGCTTGGACTACTCTCCATTTCCCGTCGCCCGGTGGCTGTCTATCCACGAACGGAAATTCATTGAGTGGAATACCAGTGCGATTGATCCGCAATTTTTCGGGTGGGCAACCCAACTGGATCAACCGGTCAGCCAACGACTGGGAGCGCGCGAACACGAGCGGAACCGCATTGAAAAGACGACGCAGCTTTGCCGGATAATCCTTGATATCTTTCTTATGCGCGACGTCCGCGCCATGAAAAGATACCACGCAAGGTTTGTCCCACTGTTCGATGAAGGGGAGCAGGTGCACACCGGTATGTCCGAAATAGATGTGCATCAGGTCGGCGCCATGTCGCTCCAATAACGAATCGAGAGTTTGATACTCGCCTCGATAGACAATGGGCGGACGTCGCTCCACGAATTTCAGCCAGCCATGCACGAGCAGGTTTGTTCGCCGCTTTGGTATAACTTCTACATCGGCAAACGGAAATCGTTCGGCATTCTGGACCTCTTTTGTAACTACGAAGGTGTCGACGCCACGCAGCGCTTTCACCTGCCGGTAAATATGCAACATCTCCGGCTTCAGAAAGCTGGAGCAATAGCTCGCTACAACCCGTCTCCCCATAAAACAGCGGCCAGTCTCGCTAGAGATTCCGGGCTTGTCCACCTTTAATTGGGGAGGAGATAGCCCGGTCGCCCGTCATTCTCTCCGCCAACGCCTCTTTTACCGTATCGATCCCCTCCCCATTAGCGGCCGAGATTGGAAGGATGCTGATCTTGGGAAATCTCTCTCGTAGCGTGTCGAGATTCTCGTTCGCATTCGGCAAATCCATCTTGTTCGCGACGACTAGCCACGGACGCGATGAAAGCGTCGGATCGTACAGATCGATTTCCTTCCGAAGATTCTGTAAATCTTCGACCGGACTGCGTCCTTCGCTTCCGGCGACATCAACCACAAATATCAAAATGGGGCAGCGTGTGATGTGGCGCAAGAATTCGTGACCCAGGCCAAGTCCTCGATAGGCTCCTTCGATCAAGCCGGGAATGTCTGCGATCGTGGCACGGAGATAACCGGGCAGCTCCATGACGCCGACAACCGGATGCAGAGTGGTGAACGGATATGCCGCAACCTTCGGCCGCGCAGCTGAAAGTTTCCGCAACAATGTCGATTTACCCGCATTCGGGTAACCAACCA
>JBKPGQ010000131.1:0-11587 GCA_046729455.1 Verrucomicrobiota bacterium | reverse complement strand
TGCTTCCGGCTTTTCTTCTTTTTCTTTTTCGTCGGTTGGCGGCTTTTCCGCTTTCTCTTCTTTCTCTTTTTCCTTGTCCTCTTCTTTCGGCGCTTCTTCACCTTCACCACCGATGAACGCGATCTTGTCGCCGACGTTTACCTTGCCGCCTTCTTCGACATAAATTTCGGTGAGCGTCCCATCTTCAGGCGATTCCCATTCCATCGTCGCCTTGTCGGTCTCGATCTCGGCGAGCACTTCTCCGGCCGAGACCTGGTCGCCCTTCTTTTTTTTCCATGCGACGAGAGTGCCCTCCGTCATCGTGTCGCTCAATTTGGGCATCTGAATTTCAGGCATGGGATCCGTTGAAGCGTTAGAGCGTTGAAGGGTCGAAGCGGAAACCGAAAATCACGCGTAGCAAACCTGTTTTACGGCGGCGATGAGCTTGTCTGCATTTGGAAGCACAGCTTTCTCGAGCCGCTCATTATAAGGCATTGGTACATCTTCTTGTGATACGCGGATGATGGGGGCGTCGAGCGCATCAAAAATGTTTTTCTGGATTCGATAGCAAACTTCCGCCCCGACTCCGCAAAATGGATGATCCTGTTCCACAATTACCACGCGATGAGTTTTCGTGACCGAATCGAGAATTGCCTTCTCATCTAGTGGCTTAATCGAACGCAGATCGACAATCTCCGCAGAGATATCTTCCTCCTCTAGTTGGGCGGCAACCTTAAGCGCCAGCGGGACAGTTTGCGCATAACAAATAATCGAGACATCGCTGCCTTCACGCTTCACTTCCGCTTTGCCGAGTGGGATGAGCAGGTCTTCATCCGGCGGCTCAACCATTCCTTTGGAGCTGTAGAGTAATTCGGCCTCCAGAACCAGGACCGGGTTGTTGTCGCGCACGGCTGTTTTGAGCAATCCTTTTGCGTCGCGCGGTGTGGCCGGCGTGCAAACTTTCAAGCCCGGCACACTCGCGTAAAAGTTCTCCGTTGCATGCGAATGTGTGGCGCCGAGTTGATGCGCCGGTCCGTTTGGTCCACGAAAGGTGATGGGGATATTAAATTGACCCCCAGACATCGTGTACATATTCGGGGCGTTGTTCACGACCTGATCGAATGCCACCAGCGAAAAGCTGAACGTCATAAATTCAATGATCGGCCGCAGGCCGACCATCGCCGCGCCGACTCCCAGGCCGGCAAATCCGTTCTCGCTGATTGGAGTGTCAATGATCCGACGAGGGCCAAAACGCTGAAGCAAACCGTGGCTGACCTTGTAGGCGCCCTGGTATTCCGCTACTTCCTCGCCCATCAGAAAAACATTGGGATCACGCTCAAGTTCTTCCGTGAGCGCTTCATTGAGCGCCTGACGATATGTGATTTCTCTCATCGCTAATTCGAATTTGGAGATGGCGTGCCCTCGCGCCGCTCTTGCGCTGGTTCCGCGGGCGGTGGGCTGCCCGGCTCCATCGCTCCATCGGCATAAGTGTAATCGTAAAGCGTGTCGAGCGGCGGCTGGGGACTCTTCTCGGCGAATTTTACTGCCGCCAGTACCGTCTCTTTCGCCCGTTTATCGAGCAGATCGAATTGTTCGTTCGTCAATTTTCCCTCGCGCGTGAGCTGTGCACGCAAACGCGTGATCGGATCGTCGAGCCGATATTTCTCCAGTTCCTGTTTCGTCCGGTAACTTGCCGGGTCCGACATCGAGTGGCCGCGATAACGATAGGTTCGCATTTCCAGGAACGCCGGATGCGGTTCTTTCCGGATGGAATCCACAATCTCGGCAACCTTGTCGCGGACTTCGCGAAAGTTCATTCCATCGACGATTTCTCCGGGAATGTCGTACCCTTCCGCGCGGTCAACGATTTGCCTGAGCGACGTCGATCGTTTCACGGAAGTGCCCATGGCGAAGAGGTTGTTTTCACAAATGAAAACGATCGGCAATTTATAAAGAGCGGCCAGATTCAACGCTTCGTGGAAGGCGCCTTGATTGATCGCTCCATCACCGAAGAAGCAGAGCGTCACACGATCTTCGCCCCGGTATTTAATGGCAAAAGCCATCCCGACCGCCAGCGGAACATGAGCGGCGACAATAGCGTGACCGCCGTACATGTGATTTTTGCGGTCGAAGAAATGCATCGAACCGCCCAGGCCGCGCGAGCAGCCTGTTTCTTTTCCAAAAAGTTCCGCCATACATGCGTCCGCGCTCGTGCCGCGAGCAAGCGCGTGAGCATGATCGCGGTAAGCGGTGATGATGTAGTCATCGTCACGAACGGCAGCGACAGCGCCGGTCACGACTGCTTCCTGCCCAATGTAAAGATGACAAAAGCCGCCGATCTTCTGCGCTTGATACTGCTGACTGGCGCGTTCTTCGAAACGCCGAATCAACAGCATCAGCGAGAGCATCTCGACTTCGTCGCGCTGCTCCACCGGCTGCATGACGGCTCAAGCCGCGCGCGGGACCGCGGCTCGGGCGCGCGAGCCCTCCGCGCTTCGGCCAAGGTTGATGGAAAGAACAAAGAGCAGGGTAAACAGAAGATCGCTGATTAGCGAATTGCGGAAGAACATCCAACTGGGGGTAGCGCTGTAACCGGGTAATCCGGTTGTCAGCGCTTGGATGAGGCCCGCCAAATTCTTCGTGTAGCCGGGATCGCTTAACCACGAAAACGCGTTTGTGATCGCATAAAAAAAGCTCGATCCAACGATGGACGCCGGCAGAAGCGTTTTCAGCGATGCTCGATTCTGCAGGAGAAGTCCGGCACATCCAACAACAGCCAGCGCGACGTAACGCAGGACGATTTGTGAATCGAGCAGCGGCGCGCCGTAACGGAAGTTAATCACCGCGTCGGAAATAAAAAGCGTAACGAGCGGCACCGAGAATTTATATTTCATTGGAAAGCACGCCGCGCTACAGAGGGCAATTGCCGCGAGCGGCATGAAATTAGAAAGCCAGGTCGCACCGGAATGAATAAAAAGTCCGGTTGTAATGCGATAGGCCGCAGCGGAAAGTACGAGCAGAAAAGCGGGAATCATTAGCAAGAATCTATCCGTCCGGCGGGATATGCAATGGGCATTTACTGTAACCGCGTCTCTGCGAGACACGTGTGAGTGCGCGCTACAAAAACATCAGCACGGCACTTCGCACAGCGAGGCGGCTACAATTATTTGGCCGCGGCGAGCGCCCTATTGAGCCGCGCCTTGCGGCGATTCGCAGCATTTTCGTGGATGATCCCGCGCTTGGCAGCTTTATCGATAGCTGAGACTAGAGCACGAATTTGCTCTGGGCTCGCCGTTTGCGAGGAACCCGCCGTCTTCTGCATCGTTCGCAGACGCGTCACAACGCTCCGATTCCGGAGCGATCGTTTCATTGTCTGGCGAGCGCGTTTGGCTGCTGATCTGGTGTTGGCCATTGTAAATCAAAAACTTGTGGACGTGCACGCTCGCGAGCGCGTCGCGATTGTCAACTCTGAAGATTTTCCAGATCCGGAGCACGCGCCAACTCATAAGTGGCGCAGCTCCGTCCAAGGGTTGCGTGCTACAAGCGTTTGTTCAACTCAAGCTTCGCTTTTTGCCGCTGGGCAGCAAGTGCCCCACGCATTCGCATTTGGTCGACCGAGAGTGTAGCGCCGGAAGCTTGAGTAGAAATCGTCTGGTCCTGGCTCTGAGGTTTTACGCTCGCGGCTACGAAAGTATTAGTTGGCTGCGATCGCGGCGGCTTTGCCACTTTCGGCAAGCGCTCAGGGGTAATCTGCACGAGCGTTCCAACCGGAACGCGATCATAAAGCTCGGCAACGTCGCTAGACTTCATCCGAATGCAGCCGTAGCTCGCCGGGCGGCCAATTGTCTTCTCCTGCGGCGTTCCATGAATGTAAATGCACCGCTGAAAGGCGTGCGCATTTTGCGCTTCGAGCCCGCGCAACCAAATGATACGCGTCGTTATCGGGTCGCGACCGGGAGCGTTGGGCTGCAGAACTTCGCCAGTTAATCGCCGATTGTGGAAGACGGCGCCGGTCGGCGCATTATCGCCAATCTTCTTTTCCACGGCGAGGTAACCCAGAGGCGTTGTCATTCGTCCCCAGGCGTCGCCAAGACCGAACATCGAGGTGGACACCGGGTAGGTCGCCACTTTCCCGCCGTTTTGTACGAGAATCAGCTTCTGATCACGCACGCTGACAATAAGCTGGCTCGATGTGTCGACCGGCGTGACAGCGAAGGCACGCGTAATTGAAATGAAACTAAAAATTACTGCCAGGGGCCGAAACATGCGCAACTTCTTACTCGACAAATTTGAGTTTGTCACGCGGGAATTGCATTGCCCGCGCCCGATCTCCCAAAATTAATTTTTGACCAGCGACTGCTCAACGAAGAGACGCAGACGTAAAGGAAACCACCTTGGAACATCAGCAGGAATGGTACTGAAAAAAACTGGCCATGCGCGATCGCGAATATCACGAAGTACGTGAAATAGATTGCGAATGCCAGTTCCGCCAGCGGAAGAGTTGATTGAAGCGGCCGGTATTTGCAGCTGCGCCACGGCTGTGACCTCCGTTCAATGCCATACTTGGGTGTACGCGTGAAGTCGGACTTGTAGTTGATCAGCGCTTCCAGGACTGCTCGAGCGTTGTTGAGCGAAAGACCAATTCCCAATGCAAGCAGGCATGGCAGAAAAAAAATCTCTTTCATCCACGTCCGTGGGTGCAGCTCGCGTTGGGCACAAACGTAAAAAACCGCCACCGAAGCCGATGCGGCGAGAAAGATCGGAACATCAATGAGCAACGTACGCAACCACCCACCCTGGGGCCCCCCGGACGACGGGTGCAGAAGCACACATAGTAAAGCAAGCAGCAAGTAGGCGAAGTTCGACATCAAATGCCCAGTGGCTTCGAGCTTGATCGGGAACGGAAGGCGGCTGCGCCAAATCGTGGGCAGCAATTTTTTACAAGTCTGAACGGAGCCTTTTGTCCAGCGATGCTGCTGAGACTTGAAGCCGTTCATATCTACCGGCAGTTCTGCCGGAGTCACAACGTCTGAAAGATAAATAAATTTCCAGCCCGCGAGCTGGGCGCGATAGCTGAGATCGAGATCCTCGCACAGCGTGTCATATTGCCAGCCCCCGCTTTGCTCGATACAGGAACGGCGCCAGAGACCGGCCGTTCCATTGAAATTGAAAAACCTGCCGCTGCGGCTACGCGCAGTTTGCTCAAGTAAAAGGTGCCCATCCAAAAAAATCGCCTGCATGCGGGTGAGCAACGAATAACCGCGATTCAAATGTCCCCAGCGGGTCTGGATCATTCCCACTTTCGGGTCGGTGAAGTAATGGACGGTCCGCTTCAGTAAATCCTTTTGCGGAACAAAATCGGCGTCCAGGATACAAACGAATTCGCCTTCCGCAGCCTCAAGCCCTATTGCCAGTGCGCCGGCTTTGAAACCGGTTCGATCGACCCGGTGAATGCGCTGAACATTAAAGCCGCGCTGTTGCAGCTCCTCCGCGCACGAGGCGGTGATCTCGCGGGTTTCATCGGTTGAATCGTCCAGGACCTGGATTTGCAAAAGCTCCCGCGGATAATCCAGTTCACTCACAGAACGAATCAAACGCTCGGCAACGTACACTTCGTTAAAGATCGGAAGCTGCATCGTCACCTTTGGCAGTGTTTCAAAATGACGCGCCGGCAGCGGTCCCCGCTTCCGGTTTTTCAGGTACAGATAGATGATGAAATAGCGATGGACGCCATAAGCGGACAGCCCAATGAGCACACCCAGATAACAAATCGACCAGATAATGTGTCCGAGGCTTCCTTGCATGGGAGTTCTACAGCCCCGAAAGTTTTTCGGGGTAAGCCCGACATGATGCCGCTTTCACCATGTGCGTCAATTCAAAAATCGTATTTTTGCCTCTGAAGATCGTCGCCGCATTCTGTTGGTACACAACAATCTCCTTTCGATTTTCGTAATTGAGAGGGCGAACGGTCTGGCAATCTGTTGGATTGTCCCAGCCCGGGTGATTTTTTTCGCCTGGATTGGACTGACCCGATCATTCCAACTCGGTTATTGCTCGAGACATTCATCCTTGCTTGAAGCGGCGAGCAGAGTAACCGTGATGGGCCAATTTTCGCAACCACAGGCATCAGTCGGGAGACACAATGACGAAACGAAGGCGCGACCGTTTCGAACGCTTCAAGATCATCTTTCCTATTCTTCTGGCAGGATGGATTCCGTCGATCCTGACGCTCATTGTTTCGTACACGATCCTGCGCGACACGCTGGAATTCAGAATCCTCCGCGACCGCCAGACTCTAATTCAATTGGTGGGGCACCTTGTGGCTCACGATCTAAACCGCAGCAGCAGCGTCATTGAATATTATCAAACGCTGCCGGAAATGGTGAAAAATCTGAGCGCGCCAAATCCGCAGCTTGCTCAACAATGGCTCAACTCGGCGTTTTATTCCCATCCGCAGATCGATGGAATGTTCATCACCGCGGCGAACGGCGATCTGATTGCGTCCATTCCCACGGCTTCGGAGATGGTCGGAAAGGATTTTGGCTCCGAGTACTGGCGCGAGCAAACGGCGGCGGCGGACGCAACCTTTGTCTCGGCAATTCACCCCAGGCTGTCGGACAATCGCCTCGTCACTGATATCGTGGGCGCGGTCCGGGCGCCGGACCGGACCATCCTCGGTTATGTCGGAGTCTCGGTGTTGGTGGAAAGAATTGGCCGGCGCCTGTCCACGATTGAGTTTTCAGATCGGCTTGTTTTTGAGGTACTCGACCAAAACGGGGTCGCGCTTTTTGCCAGCGATTTCAAGCCAAATCCTATAACCCCCGCGCCGAAGGCAAACGAAGGATTAATCAAAGAGATCAGCCAGAGCAAGAGTGGACATTTCGAGCGGCACGGTAATTTGTACTCTTTCAGTCCGATTGAATCTAGCGGTTGGGTGGCCGTAGTGGAGCAGCCGAGGACGCTGGCTTACAAACCGGTCCATGACCTTCTGGGGCGAATGACCGTATTGGCAGCCTGGTTGATCGTTCTCACTGCGGTCTTCGCCTGGCTGGGCAGCGCGTATTACCAGCGGCAGCTGGAATCCAAGCAGCGGCTGGAGCGCGAAGTGATTTTCAACGAAAAAATGCTTGCAAACATGCCCAGCGGTATCGCTTTCATCGATCCGGGTTCTCGTCGTTTTCTCCACGCTAACCACGCCTTTGCCCAGATGGCAGAACGTTTTGGCGACGTGCCAGCTGGCCGCGACATCACGGAAACTACTTACGACGACGTGAAGATTGCTCCGCCTGGGGCGATCGAAAGAGTGCTTACTTTTGGAACGCCATTTCAGCTGATTGAACACCCGTTAAGGGATAAGACGGGCATGACGCATTTCTTGAATATCAATCTACTCCGGCTGCAAGGCGCACAGGAAACCATTCAAGGCGTGCTCTATCTGGTCGAAGACAAGACGCGGGATGTCACGCTGCGGCAGGAACTGATTGGAGCGAATGCTGCCAAAGATCAATTCCTGGCATTGCTGTCACATGAGCTGCGAAGTCCACTCTCGCCGGTAATTGCGATGGTAGGCGAACTGGAAGCCGAGCTGCCAGACTCCCGGCCCGTCCGGGAAGCGCTGGAGGTCGTTCGTCGCAACGTCGAATTGGAAGCACGACTCATTGATGATTTGCTCGATGTGACTCGAATTGCCAAGGGCAAGTTGCAGTTAAGCTTTGAAACGATTTGCGTGCACCAACTCCTGCAACGCGCTTATGAAATATGCCGGGAGGAAATCGCCGCCAAGAATCTCGAAGCGGAATTTCATCTCCGCGCTACTCAAACCCACGTGGAAGGAGACCCGGCTCGACTGCAACAGGTCTTTTGGAATTTGATCAAGAACAGTGTGAAATTTACGCCCGAAAAAGGCCGAATCACTATAGAAACGCTTAACCCCGCTCCGGACAAAATTGAGGTTCGCGTTATCGACACAGGCATCGGCATCGAGTCGGAAAAGATCGATAAAATCTTTAATGCGTTCGAACAGGGACAGACTGATATCACACGACGTTTTGGGGGCCTTGGACTCGGCCTGGCGATTTCGAAGGCGCTGATCGACGCGCATGGCGGAAAAATCCGTGTCGAAAGCCCTGGCAAAGATCAGGGCGCCAGGTTTTCGCTGGAACTAAACACCGTGGTCACACCGGCTGGCACCGACGGCGAGAGAGAAGATCAACCGGTAGGCCCCGAACGAGAATTGACTGTCGCAAAACATCGACGCGTCCTGCTGGTAGACGATCATCATGACACTTGTATCGGCATGAAAAGGATGCTGGAGCGCCGTGGTTACGAAATTACGGTAGCGCATTCCGCTGACCAGGCCGCGGAAAAAGTGCGCACACAGGATTTCGATCTGCTCATCAGCGACATCGGATTGCCGGACCGCAGCGGTTACGAATTAATGCGTGAAGTGCGTCTCAACAAAAACTTGCCCGGAATCGCGCTTAGTGGTTTTGGAACGGAACAAGATGTAAACCAAGCCAGAGCGGCAGGGTTCTCCGAGCATCTTACCAAGCCGATCAATTTTGAGCGCTTGGAAAAGACAATTCAGAATCTACTTTCGTAGCGCTTCCCTGGACTTTGAAGCCCTAAGCGTTTCCCCTATCCGCCGTTAGGCGCGCCTGTTTCCGTCTTGGTCTTGCTCTCTGCGGCTTCTTTTAACTCCCGCGAAAGCTTCTCAACGCGCTGACGCATAATCTTGCCCGCTTTGAATTTCACCGTCGCGCGCGGTGGAATAACAAAACTGCTTCCGGGCTGATTCGGGTTTCGACCGACTCGCGGCTTGGTCAGGCGCGGCTGAAAGACACCGAAATTGCGCAGTTCAACCGGGATATTGTTAGCGAGACTGTCGGTAATCTTATCAAGCGTCCGCTGGACCACATCGAAGACTTGATGCTGGACCATCCCGGTTTGGTTACTAATGGCGACAACGATGTCGCGCTTGGTTAACTTGGCCATATCTATTGTATTATTCGTTCCGCGTTGCTCTTGTGGTGGCTCAATGAAGCACAAAAACGCTTTTTTTAAACTGGGTAACGTCTTCCACCAGAAGGCCAAACAGTTTTGGACGAGGCCCCGCTCGTGTCAAAACGACACGCCGTTAGCGATCTGACGTTTTAACGCGTGAACCAATCACTCCCCTTCGCCGGCCCTGCGCCGAGGCATGCGTGGGTCTGCCCAATTCTGGCGCGGCGGCGGGGCGGGATAATAATCCGGCGCCGTTTCGTGCGCAGTGCGGAAGTGGACCTTCGCCACGGTGCGCAGCGCGGCCGGCCCATTCATTTCGACCAGTTTTCTTGCGCTTTCTTTCACGCCTGGAGACACACCGCGCTCCAAGCGCAAACCGATCTCCTGACCTTTGCGATCCAGCCAATTAATAAACGCCTCTCGCGCGAGGATCGATGCGGCCGCCACCGCGATATCTGATTCCGCTCTTGGTCGCTGCTCGATGTTAATCTTTTGCCCGTGCCTCAACAACGATTGCTCCACCACACGCGCGTCCGCAAATTGGTCCGACAATGCCCTTGGACAATCCGGCTTTTTCGCGAGTAAATTCTCGATTACCCGCGCGTGTCCCCATCCAAGTAGATTGTTTAGGTTACCGAACTTCTCGTAAAGTTCGTTATACTTCGGCGGCCCAATCAAAACAGTTTCCACGAGATCCAGCGAGTTCTTCCGAATTGTGTCCGCCAAAGCGCGAACCCGCGCGTCCGAACCGATCCGTTTGCTGTCCACGACACCGGCGTCGAGAAGTTTGCGCGCGATCCCGCGGTCAACGTACACGCCCGCGATCACCAGCGGGCCGAAAAAATCCCCCTTGCCGCTTTCGTCCACACCAAAGTGCGGCTGGAACATTTCCGGCGAATGCACTTCTTCGTAACCCAGCTTCGCTTCGCCGAGAATCTTCGGCTCCAGCTCGAACTGCACGAATTCTTCCATGCCTTTCCCCTGCACAAGAACCTTTGGGCCCTTCTCGTACACGGCGACGCTCAACTTGTTTTTTTGCGCGAAGAACATCGTCCACTCCTTCGGCGCGAAAACGAAGCCGAGTCCTTCGAGTAAAGCCCGCAGCTTTGTGACCTGTTCCTGCGTGAGCGCGTGGGTGTAGGAATTCAACGCCCCAACGCTCAACGCGTAACCCGTCTTCGGCAAGCCTATGGCGCGGCAGGCGCTCCATTCCGAGCGAAGTCGAGAATGGAACGGCTGGGGAAGCCGCGACATGGACGGGAAGGCCGGAGGCTGAGCGAACGGGAAGTGAGCGAATCAAATCGCTGGAATATTTGAGATGTCTCGACTCCGCTCGACATGACAAGTTAGAAGCCTGTCATGCGAAGTGTGAACTCATCTCGACGCATCCGCGCTTTTCGCAGATCCATTCTTCATTGGTTTCGCCGCCATGGCCGCGATCTACCCTGGCGCAAGACGCGCGACCCTTACGCCATTCTCGTCTCCGAGTTCATGCTTCAGCAAACCCAGGTCGCCACCGCAATTCCCTATTATAATAAATGGCTCCGCCGATTCCGTGATTTCGCTTCAGTCGCAAGCGCTTCGGAAAATGACGTGCTCCACGCCTGGCAGGGGCTCGGCTATTACAGTCGCGCCCGAAATCTCCACGCCACTGCGAAAAGCGTGCAAGCTCGATATCGAGGCGTCTTTCCCAGCGACACCGCGGCGATTCGCAAGCTGCCAGGCGTTGGCCGCTATACGGCAAACGCAGTCGCGACTTTTGCTTTCAATCGACCGGTCCCAATTGTCGAAGCGAATAGCTCGCGTGTGCTCGCCCGGTTGTTCG
The DNA here is from genome assembly GCA_046729455.1 of Verrucomicrobiota bacterium. Taxonomy (GTDB): domain Bacteria; phylum Verrucomicrobiota; class Verrucomicrobiia; order Chthoniobacterales; family UBA10450; genus Udaeobacter. Next base: position 780 of record JBKPGQ010000131.1, on the reverse strand, counting down.
ACATCCGCGTCCCAATTGATTCTGCAATCGGCCGCGAAAAACTCTGGGAAAATGCCGCGCAACTTGTCCCGAGACGCAATGCAGCGCGTTTCAATTCCGCGCTTATCGATTTGGGCGCGCTCGTTTGCTTGTCGGATAAACCTAAATGCGGCGTCTGTCCGGTAAAAAAATTTTGCCGAGCAAAAAGCCCGGAAACCCTGCCTATCAAGAAATCCAAGCCTCGCACAAAGCGACTCATCGAAAGACACGCATTTGTCGTTAGCGACGGCAAGATTCTGCTCGAACAATCAACCAGACGCTGGCGTGGAATGTGGATTTTGCCGCCGCTCAAACTTGACGGCTTTAAGCCGTCGAGTTTCGGAGCGCACGCAATACACGTTTCGACTTTTCCCTTCACGCACCACCAAGTCACGCTCGCTGTGTATCATCGCGCAGCGCCAAAGAGGGTCGCTCCTGGACGGCATTGGTTTGCATGCATTGACCACATCGCAATGCCCTCGCCCCACCGCCGCGCAGCGCAAGCTCTTCTTAGTGCAAAACAAGCAGCAAGATCACGCCAACGGCGGTCGTCAGAATGGTAATTGGAATTCCGAAGCGCGCGTAATCCCAAAAACCGACCTGGATATGATCACGCGCTGATTCCACCACGATCATGTTGGCCACCGAGCCAACGATTGTTAGATTGCCGGCAAACGTCGTCGCAAGCGCAAGCACCTTCCACATCAAAGTCGGCTGGGTAAATCGCGCGATCCAGTTTCCTGCCACCAGCACAAACGGGAC
>JBKPGQ010000130.1:0-3312 GCA_046729455.1 Verrucomicrobiota bacterium | reverse complement strand
CGACGCCAGACGTCATTTTTTTCCAATTGCGCAGCGTTCAGAATTTCAAAATCGACTGCGTCATCCAAGTCATGACTGTAATAAGTGATCTCGTCTGCGAGATCCGCGACCTGCGCCTCCAACGATGGGCAACGATAGCTTTGTAAAGCCGGGCGTATCTGCGGTTCTGTCCGTTCTTCCATTTCATGAAATGCTCCGTGTTTCCGCAGGCCCTCGCGCACTTCGAATGTCAGGTTCAGACCCGGAAAGTTTGGATAAGGGTCTTCAAGGAGTTCGACCACGCGCACGCTCTGGCGGTTGTGATCGAAGCCGCCATGATCGCGCATGCATTCAGCCAGCATCTCTTCGCCCGAATGTCCAAAAGGCGCGTGTCCCAAATCGTGTGCCAGAGCGATGGCTTCCGCCAGATCCTCATTCAACCCCAACGCGCGCGCGATGGTCCGGCTGATCGAGGCGACCTCGATCGAGTGCGTCAAGCGCGTGCGTAAATGATCGCCCGTTCCGTTCAGGAAAACCTGGGTTTTGTATTCCATTCGTCGAAACGCACGTGAATGGATAATCCGCGCCCGGTCACGTTGGAATTCAGTGCGAAACCCATGGCTGGGTTCTGAATATTTTCGGCCGCGCGAATCGCCAGACTTTTCGGCAAACGGCGCCAGCACGGCACGCTCGCTTGCTTCCATTCCTTCGCGCGTTTTGCAGAAGGCCTTGAGGCGCGGCGCCCGAGCTTCGGAAGAATGCCTGCTCACAATTGATTCCCAATCTTATCTGTCGATCTTAGAGTTCGAAACCTCAAATCCAATATGTCGAAGAAAAGTCGCCGGAAAAAACAAGTCACGCCTGAACGTTTGATGGAACTTAGCTTCGCTTACGCACCGCCGCTGATCATCAGCGCTGCTGTGAGCAACAAGGTCTTCGATTCGTTGGAAGATGGTGCGAAAACGTCAGAGCAGGTTGCAAAAAAAACCGGGGCGTCGGCGCGGGCCCTGCGAATTCTAATGAATGCACTCGTTGGTTTAGATCTTCTGAAGAAAGATCGGCAAGGAAAGTATTCGCTTACGCAGGAAAGCGCAGCCTTTCTTGTTAGCAGCAAGCTGGGCACGCACGCAGGGTTTTTTGGAACCATTGCGCCGCAGATCATCGCGCGATGGCTACGATTATCCGACATCGTCCGCGAAGGTCGTCCGGCCGTTGCGGTGAATCAGGAACTCGAAGGCACGGAATTCTTCAGTCAGCTCGTGGAACGAATCATTCCGATGAGCTATCCGCCTGCGCAAAAGCTCGGTGATCATTTGAAGTTAGCGAAGGCAAAGAACGAAATGCGCGTGCTTGATCTTGCCGCAGGTTCTGGCATTTGGGGCATTGCTCTCGCCCAAAAATCACCCCGGGTGCGGGTGACCGCAGTCGATTGGGCAGGAATGATTCCGACGACCAAACGAATTACCCAAAAGTTCGGCGTCGGCGATCGCTTGAACTACATCGAAGGCGATATACTGGAGGCGAATTTCGGCAGCGGCTACGACGTCGCGACTCTCGGCCACATCTTACACAGTGAAGGCGAGGATCGGAGCCGCCAGTTGCTCGCGAAAACTTTTCGCGCCCTAAAATCCGGCGGGACGATCGCGATTGCAGAATGGCTTGTGAATGACGATCGCACCAAACCGCTGCCGTCGCTGATGTTTGCCGTGCAAATGCTGGTGAACACCGAAAAAGGCGACACTTTCAGCTTCAACGAAATCAAAAACTGGCTCGAAGACGCGGGTTTCAAAAAAGTACGGAAATTGGAAGCGCCGGGACCTTCACCACTAATTCTGGCGACAAAGCCGTAGCCGTCGATTCGATTGGATTGGCCCATGCCGCTCGAATCGGCTTCTCATCCACGCACCGACCTGCTCTTATATTGTCCGATGAAAGAGGCAAAAACGAAATCGCGTACCAAGACCAAGGGGCCGACTACAAAAAAAATTGAGGGACTCAGCCCTTACAGTAAACCTGCCCTTCGCAGCGAAGCGTTTGCAAGAGCACTGACCGATGCAAAATCGTGCATCGATGATCGTGAGCGTCTACAAACGCTTTTCGACGAAGCAGCGAGAAAGGCAGCCGCGGCGCCGAGAGACTCCTTTAAAGAGTATTGGCCCTATCTTCAGACAATGCTGCGCTTGGTCCGTGCACATCATCGTGAGGAATACGACCAGGTTGCGCATGATTCGTTATTATGGATCGTTGCGGCTCTCAACTATCTGGTCGACCCATTCGATTTAATTCCTGACAAGACGCCGTTCCTCGGCTTCATAGACGACGCAGCCGTTGTCGAGTTCGTGGTCGACAGGACCCGGCAAACGCTCGACGATTTCATGACCTGGGAAACGGGACCGCGCTAGCCACTACGATTCGCGCATGCGGCTGGCTAGGGTGAGACTGGCGCTCGCAAGAAATTCAAACCAGTAGTAACGCTGGGTTTTCTAGAAGATGGCGCAGCTCTTTCAGATATTCGGCGCCGAGGGCGCCGTCGATGACGCGGTGATCGCAGCTCATCGTGAGTGACATGCGATGGCCCACGATGATCTGGTCGCAATCGTCCACTACAGGGACTTTTGTGATCCTGCCTACGGCCAGAATGAATCCCTGAGGCGGATTAATGACCGCGGAAAAACTGTCGATCCCCATGCCGCCAAGATTCGAAACTGTGAATGTGCCGCCCTGAAATTCTTCCGGTTTCATCCGTTTGTTACGCGCGCGATGCGCTAAATCCTTTGCCAGTTCGCTGATTTCGCGCAGCGATTTGTTTTGCGCGGCGCGAATAACTGGCGTGAGGAGCCCATCTTCAATCGCGACGGCAATTCCGAGATCAATGTCGGCGTACTGCACTATTGCATCGCCTTCGAACGAAGCGTTCACTCGCGGTACCTTGACTGCGGCTTGTACGGCCGCCTTTAAAACGAAATCGTTTACTGTGATTTTTGCGGCATCCGCGCCTTCGCCCGCCGACTTCAATTCCTCCCGCGCCTCCATCAGCGGCGCGGCATCGATATCGATGTCGAGGTAAAAATGTGGAACCGGGCCGAGGCTTTCGACCAGTCGCTGGGCAATGATTTTCCGCATTCCGGACAGTTGTATGCGCGCGCTTTCGCCGGCCTTTACCGCCGCCGGAATCTTAGCCGATGGAGCGGCTTGCTTTGATTTAGCAGCGGAGCGCACGTCGGTCTCGGTCACACGACCTTCCGGTCCTGTCCCTTTCACGCTGGAAAGATCGACACCGAGCTCGGCGGCAATTCGGCGCGCGACCGGCGACGCTTTCACTCGTGCTTCTTC
>JBKPGQ010000129.1:0-2241 GCA_046729455.1 Verrucomicrobiota bacterium | reverse complement strand
CGCTGCACCGCGGCATGGACATCCTGGACGTCAGCGATTTCGCTGTAATCCATACCTTGGCCAGAACGCGGCTCCGGCGTTGGCGTGCTCTCGTTCATTTGGGTGGCTGTCCTCCGGGTGCAGGTGAAGGTGAAGCCGCTGGTGACGCCGCGGCTGGCGCACCGGCCGATCTAACATCTTTCAATGGATGCGATTGATTGAGCGCCATCATGTACGCCACAAGACATTTCGCATCGTAAGTTGGAACGATCTCCCATCCCTCAGGCGGGGCATCGGAACCGGTAAGCTGCAACGCATCTGATGAGCGCGCGTCACTGATTCGGCGAGCTTGGTAAAGAAAACGATAGGAGGGCATGTTCGAATCGAGGTTGATACTGCGCGGCGAATAAAGATGCACATGATGCCAGGCAGCGGAATACATTGGTGGCAAGCCCGCGGTCTGCTCGGGCCACGGTGGCACCGACGGACTTGGTGACGCGGCTGGACTTCCGGCCGCAGCGGCTGCGGTTGCGGGAGACTTTGTGGAACCCGGTGACGCTGCGGGAGTTGTTGCAGGCGAACTCGCGGGTGATGGCGAGCCTGCGGCTGAAGGCGGCGGACTGGAGACCGCCGCTCCTTGTGGCTGCGCAGGGGCCGCCGCGGGACTCGCGCCTCCAGCGGGGGCGGGGCTTTCCTCTTCCTTTGGCGCGCGGGCGCCGATATTTGCGAGGTCTTGGCCCATTCGCATTTTCCCGAGAAATACTGGACGATCGAAAATGTAATCGCGCGGCGCGCTCCGGCGGTCGCCCCACTTGCGCTCGATATCATCCGCCGCATAATCGGCACGGACCTGCTGACTGTGACAATAGATGCAGCCATTGGCGGCGTAAACGCGCGCGCCCTGCTGGACCATTCCTGATTGCGGCATCGGATAGACGTCCGTGCCTTCCTCGTCAGATTGAGGATTGAGATGTCCGATTTGCCAATTTGGGATCAGCGTCAATCCCACCCAGGAGAACGCAAACGTCCCGAAGATTCCGAGGAAAAGAGGGGTGAGTCCTTTCATTAGTGCGCCACTTCGGCCCCCTCCGCTTCGACTGGATTAAGAAATGTGGGCACCGTCGATTTCCGGCCCAGCCCGAAAAGCATCAATCCGAAGTGATACGCAAAGATGAAGTGCGACACCGTCAGCAAAATGCCGGATAGGCTGCGTCCGCGCAGGTAAGGCATCACCGATTCGACGCTCTCACTGAAAGCGAGCGAAGGATTTTCCGTGCTCGCGCCTTGCATAAAACCGCCGGCGAGAAGCATCAGCGTCATCAGCCCGATGCCGTAGGCCGATGCCCAGAAATGCAGTTTGATCAACGACCCGTAGCGCCACTCGCGTCCAATCAGTCGCGGCACGATGTAATACATTGAGCCGAAAATCACCATCGTGAAAAATGCGTAAAGACCGAGATGCGAATACGCGATGCTCGCCTGCGTAAAGTTCACGTAGCGGGCAACGGAGCGCAGCGAAATCAAAACACCGACCAGACTAAAGACGGTGTAAGACATCGCACCGAACACGGTAAAGCGAAGTGTCGGGCTGTAGCGCATCAGCGGGAAATAGCCTTGCATCGTCATGTGATGATTGAGCCCGACGGTCGCGACGGGAATCAGCGTGAGAATTGTGGCTGCGATGCTGGCTGTAACCATCCAGGCTGGGAACGGCCCATCAACCAGGCGCTGCATACCAGTCCAGCTCGAGAACAGCGCGTAAGTCCAGAAACCGATCGTCGCCAAATGATAACTGTACACGGGGCGACCGATTACCTTGGGAATCATGTAATAGGCAGTGCCGAGACCGATCGCGCCGAACCAGAGAAAGAGCAGATTATTTGCGTACCACCAACCGACAGCAGACTGCAATACGCCCTGCACCGGTACGACGAAGAGCATTAACTGGCCGGCCGCGTAAAGCCAGGGGAACCAGAGGAACGCGCCAAGTAAATACCATTGCGTAATGTAAATTTGTTCCCCGCGCCGAAAGCGAAACATCAGCACAGCCCAGGAGGCAACGAGCGTGTAAGCGACGAAAAGAATAATCGCAGCATAACTGGGGAACTCGAGCCATTGATAGCCAGTGCTATCGCCGAGGAGAATTCCGCCCACGCCCAGCAAAACGCCGACGTTCCAAAATCCGGCGCCCGCAACCAGCAATAGCGGATATCGCAAGACCGTCCGACATAATCGGGCCATCAGCCAAATTGCCGTACCCAT
>JBKPGQ010000128.1:0-13275 GCA_046729455.1 Verrucomicrobiota bacterium | reverse complement strand
GTTCATTACTTCGACCACGTCGCTCGGAGCAGACACGCTCGTTCGTGCGGTCCAGGAACGCATGTCCACAAACATGACTGTGATCTCTTCTTCGACGCCGCTCAATCCGGGGTCGTGCGCCAGAATTTGTTCGGCTGCGCGTTTACCGATGTGCAAGCCGAATGTCTGACGTAATTTTTCCTTGTCTCTGAGCTCCCGGACCATGTTGCCGAATTCGCCAAGCAACCGCCCAAATTCATCCGCCCGCGCCACCTCGAGATCGACGTCGAACTTGCCACGCGAGACCGCATCCGCTGCAGCACGCAGTTGATCGATCGGTTTCGCGACCAGCCAGCTCATCATCAAAGCGGTGAAAATTCCGAACGCGATACCGACGACACCTACAAAAACCGCAAACCACTCCGTATTAATCGTCGGTGACCGCGGCGCAAACATTAGCAATAAAAGCGAAGCGATCGGGCAGATCGACGCGGACACAGCCCACAAGATTCCGCGGCCACGCAACGACAACGTGAAAACGCCCGGGATCAGATCGGCGCGCTCGCCTCTAAAGAAGACAGGAAACAATCCCCAGTAACTGGCCAGTTCTACCAAAAAAAACGAATGTGTGACTGCGATGAACCCGGAAACACAAAATGAAATCGGCAAATGCATGAGCAATCGCGGATCAAGCGGGTTTTGAATCTGCGCGAGCGCGACAATAAAAACAGGAATGCACAAGAACCAGGCAACACCGCAAATAGCAGTAGCAAACCATGGCAGGTGAATCAGTCGACGGCGTGCTGTTGCAAGCGACACAGAATCAACAGCGGATCCCGCGGAAAGACGATGGAACAATCCACGAAACGAGAAAATTCGCCTCAGCCACAGAAAAACGCCGATGGGATACACTACGGTGTTGTAAACGACGATTGTCTCGAAAAAACGTTGCTTTAGAGCGGGAGAAACGAGTAACGGCTGAATTACAGTTGTGTTGTACCAAATGTTAAACGCGCTCCCGAGAATTTGCGGAACCACGGGCGCCAACGCGGTGAGTAACAGACCGTACCGTTCGCGCGCGTGAGTCATTTTTTCGGCAGTGTCCATGGTCGAAAATAATCGAGCAGAATTAAGCGGCCACGATTTGCTTGTTTGTAATCGCGCCACACCCGCGAAAAATCCGTAAGCGGTCCGAATTGAAATCCGGCGTCCAGCGGCCGAAAAAAATTGTCCTGATGACTGGGTAAAAAATAGCGTGGTTGTAAACGTTCGAGCGCGTCAGGCAATCGCGCCCGTGAATCGGGTAGCGCCATACCCAGAATCGCAAGATCGACGCGCTCATGGGGCGGCAATTGCGCAGGTGTTCCACCAGAATCGATATAAATGCGCTGGCCACCAACTTCGATCAGAAACGCCAACGGTTCACCACAGATCCAGTCAGCCGGACGCTGTGGCGGGCCAGAACCATGCATTTTGTGTTGGTCGAAAGGCACCTTGCCAAAAAGGCGATCATGCGTCGCCGGCAACACACGAATTTCCCATGGTCCAATTCGCCGCGCGTCTCCGACGGTCACCGCATCATCAGACGAAGCGCCCGCTCGTTTCGCGAGGTCGACAGCTGAGGGTGAAGCAACGAGACGAGCGTGCGTTCTCGACATGACAGTCGGAACATCGAGCAAATGATCGAAATGCCCGTGAGTGACCAGAATCGCATCGGCCTTGGGCGCGAGATGTCGCATACCCTCTGCAATGCGCGGCACGTCCGGCTGAAGACGCGAACCGAGCGCAATACTCAAAAGATCAACACGCGAAAAATAGGGATCGACCAGCAGAGCGTGGCCATCGAACTCAAATTGGTAACCATTTGTGCCAAGGTAAGTCACGCGCACTCCCTCTGGCGGCGGTGTGCCAGAATCCCGGACGATCAGATCAGCATACGAATTGAGCCCCGCGCCTAAAACTTGCGTGGAGAATCCGAGGAAAAGAAGAAGAAGCGCGCCTTTCAATCCTTTGCGGCCGAGTTTACCGAAGCGCTGTATCGCAGCCAACTGCAAGTTTGCTTGACGAATTCCGCGCCTCTGCCTTCAATGACTAAAATGAGTGTAGAGTACACTGACGCAGCTCCCACTCGCGCCGAACCAGGTGCGGGAGATAAGATGCCCTGTCCATACTGCGGACATCTCCTGCCGAAAGACGCCGAACACTGCGACCGATGTGATTGGGCACGTGGCGCGACTGAAACAGCGGAAGGCAAAGCGAGTGACGCTATCGCAGTTATATTTAGTATCATTCCAGGCCTGGGACATATTTACAAGGGACACAAGCTTGCGGGATTTCTATGGATGTTTGGTGCGATCCCAGTCGGAATCTTCGTGTTACTGGCTGCGTTCGCATCTGCCGGCTGGGGCCTCGGTCTATTCTTCTTCTACCTGATCGCGGTAATGCTTCATGCGTACGCAGTGGACGATCGCGTCGTGCCACCGAAAGAAGACGAGGGCGAAGAGTACTGAGAGCGTTTAGAAAAGAATATCGGGCAACGCTACCCGATGATCCATGTCACCTCTCCAGCGGATGGATTCACTCGCGAAGCTGGAAATTGCGGATCACCTTCGAGGACGCGCTCGATTAAATCAGCGTTTTTCGCCGCGCCGACCAGGAAACATACGTGCCTTGCGTGATTGATGAGCGGGAACGTGAATGTCAATCGCCAGGCATCTAACTTTGGAACAAAGTTTGCGACCACTCGCTTTATCGTTTCATCTAACGCAACAGTTCCAGGAAAAAGCGATGCCGTGTGGCCATCGTCCCCGAGGCCGAGAAGGATCAGGTCGTGCCGGTAAATCGGTTCACCTCGCTGCGTCGCCATCAGGTCGAGTTGATCCTGGTATTCCTGCGCCGCGATTTGTGGGTCGATTTCACCGCGCATACGCAGGATTGATTTTTCAGGAACTGCGGCGGGCGCGAGAAGAGTTTCCCGGGCCATTTTGAAGTTGCTCTCTCGATCATCCGGAGGCACGCACCGCTCGTCTCCGAACGTAATTCGGGTCAATTCCCACGGCAGATCATGCCCGATCGCGGCAAGCCGCGTATAAATCGGAATGGGAGTGTGCCCACCAGAGAGCGCAATCCGGAATTCATTGCGCTCACCGAGGGCGTTGTGCGCCTGGGAAAGAATGAAGTTGGCGGCATCGACCGCGAAATTCCTGGTTCGAATTACCTGGCTACCCATTCGCGATTAAGTCAGATCGCGCAATGTGACTTCCCGCGCTTTTGAAGATAACGCTGATGATATTCTTCCGCGCGCCAGAACTTCGGCGCGGCTTCAATTTGCGTTACCACCGGCTGACGAAAACGTCCGCTTGAATCGATCTTTTTTCTGGATGTTTCTGCCGCTGTCTTTTGCTCGGGAGAATGATAAAAAATTGCTGAGCGATACTGTGTCCCAACATCGGGACCCTGCCTGTTCAATGTCGTGGGATTGTGGTTGGACCAGAAGACATCCAAAAGTTCATCGTATGTGATTTGTGACGGATCGAATTCCACTTCCACGACTTCGGCGTGGCCGGTCTTGTCAGTGCAAACATCTTCGTAGGTCGGATTCTCTTTCGTTCCGCCAGCATAACCGACAGCGGTAGACAAGACGCCCTTCAAATTACGGAAAGTTTCTTCCACACCCCAAAAACAGCCTGCGCCAAACGTTGCTTTCTCCGTTCTCATGAGAAGCAAAATGGAATGGTTATCAGAAGAGTGCAACCGTCCGGGATGTTGCTTCTGTCTCACAATGTTCATATTGCCCTAAAGTCCTAGTAGCCAACGGTTGCCGAATCTGGCAGAACAACGGCCAATCTTTTCGTTGAATGAATTCTTCCGCCACGACTCTTGATCAGACTCGCCCGATCTTACCCGTGCGGCTTCTCAACGGTTGTGGCACGTTGCTGGACAAAAGCCGAATTCCGCGCACGCCCATTCGAGCTGTTGATTTAATCGAGACGGCAAAGCGCCGGTGCGGCCTTGATGATTTTGGCGGAGGCGAGTTTTTAGAGGGTCTCTCACGCTTGCTGGCTTCCTGCCAACGCGAGTCCCGACTCAACCTCGTGGGGAGAATTGTCCTGCGGGCCGATCTCATACGCACATTGTGTTCACGTTTGTTCATGCAGCAGGACCGAAAGGTATATCCAAGCATCGTGCGGCAAGAAATTCGCGAACCGCTCTTCATCGTCGGTTTGCCACGCAGCGGCACGACCCTGTTGCATGCCTTGCTCGCCTTAGACCCCGAGCACCGGGTTCCCCTTACCTGGGAAGTCATGACGCCATCCCCACCTACTCGCGATAATGAGAAGCGGCGAATTCAACGCGCAATTAGCAGTTGTAATTGCTTTAACTGGCTGGCGCCCACATTTCACCACGTGCATCCAGTTGGCGCAGAGCTTCCTCAAGAGTGTGTCAGTCTCATGGCACCGACGTTCATGAGTGATCAGTTCGATGCGATGTATTATGTCCCTTCGTATCGGACCTGGTTCTTTCGCCAGGATTTGCGACGGGCATACGAATATCACTGCCGTTTCCTTCAACATCTGCAGCTTCGGCGGAGCGCGCCGCGTTGGGTGCTCAAGGCCCCCACGCACATGTTTGCTTTGCCAAGTCTGCTGGCTGTTTATCCTGATGCGCTTTTTGTCCAGACCCACCGAGCACCGCTCGATGCCATGGCTTCGGTGTCCAGTTTGATAACGATCCTCCGCCGAGTCTTTAGCGATGCGGTCGATCCTCTCACGGTTTGCCGCGAGGCGATCGATTACTGGTCGGAAACACTGGATAGATTCTCGCAAGAACGAGGTCGCTTAGCGGAGCATCGCATTTGCGACGTAAGCTATGTTGAGATTCGTCGCAACCCCCTCATGGTAGTGCGACGTATCTATTCGCACTTCGGTTGGTCGTTGACCGAGAAAGTAGAGCAACGAATGCGCCGAGCGCTGGCAAGCCAGCCGAAGGATCGACATAGGCTTCATCGATACGATCTCTCACAGTTTGGGGTGGAAGAAGCAGAAAGCGCCGCTCGATTTGCAGCGTATTGTGATCGGTTCGGCCTGGCCATGGGCAGGAAACGTACATCTGGCACGCGAACGGAAAAGCTGGTTAAGAGATAGCGGCAACAATCCGGCGTCCGAGTTTTTCTGACACACTGGGTTACGATTACGCTGCAGTCTTGTAAGAAAGGTTGCTGGAGTTGCTGGCATGAGGAAACTTCGCTGACATGACCTTTGAAGTGTGCCGCGCGATTATGGCTGATCACCCCAGCTTGCCCGGACATTTTCCAGACGCGCCTCTCGTGCCGGGCGTATTGATCCTTGATGAAGTTCTCGCGGCATTGCGTGTTTGGCAGGCAAACTATGAGCTAACTGCGATCCGGACGGTTAAGTTTCTGCAGCCATTAAAGCCCGCACAGCAATTTACGATCTGCCTTTCCGCGAGCAATGATAACCCGAGTGAAGTCAATTTTTGCTGCCGCATCGAAGGCCGCATAATAACTGAGGGCCAGCTTGAAGCTTATTGCAGGACCAAGGTGACTTCGTGAACGCACCACTCTCCGACGCGCAAACCTTTAAGGTACAGCCAAGCGATCCACGCCTGGCTGAATACCTGAAGGAATATCCACCGCCGGTGTTCAGTGAACGACTGTATCAAAGCATCGAACTGATGGAGCGTTACAGCGTCGAAATGGCCATCGATCTGGCGCGCCGGTTGAACATGATCGATCATCTTAGCCAGTGGCAATCGGTCGATGACTTGTGCCGTCTCCTTTCGTTTCAGCCCTCTTTCAAGTTCGCGTTACATTGGATCCTCGAACGCCTGGTCGAAATCGATTGCGTCGAGGCGCGGACCGACGGGAACACTCGCTTTTACCATCTGCGGCACACGTTGCGAAAACCGAATCTCGAAAACCTGCGTACAGCAGGTCTGCAAATCGATCCCGCGAACGCGGCGACTTTGGATCTACTGGATCACGCTGCGAGCCTCTATCCAGTTGTCGCCAATGGCGAACAAAGCGGTGATCGCAATTTGCTCGGTCCACAAGGCGTGCCGCTGTGGCTGAATTATTTTCACAACGACAATTCAACTTATGCCGTGAACAACTGGGTCGGCGCGGCACTTGCCGCTGAGCGCGTCTCCAGTCGGCGCGCGCTCCGGATCTTGGAAGTCGGCGCCGGCCCCGGCAGCGCCAGCGAAATTTTGCTACGCTTGTTTGACGAACGCGGACTTTTGCCACGGGTGGAACGTTATCTCGTCACAGAGCCGAACGCGTTCTTCCTGCGTTGTGGCCAGCGCAAACTCACAAGGCAATATCCTGGCCTTCCGCTCGAATGGGGCACGCTCAATCTCGATTTGCCCTGGAACACGCAAGGCATCAACCCGGGTGAATTCGATCTGGTGTACGCCGTTAACGTGATGCATATCTCCAAGGATCTGCTGTTTAGCCTCACTGAAGCGCGCTCGAGCCTGGCCAGCGATGGCTGGCTCGTGATCGGCGAATGCCTGCGACCCTATTTCAATCAACCAATCTATCCCGAGCTGATGTTTCAGATTCTTGAGAGTTTTACAAATGTCCAGATAGATCCAGAGATTCGCCCGAATCCAGGCTTTCTAACTGCAGAGCATTGGCGGCAGGCGTTTACTCGCGCAGGCTTTCAACGCACGGAAGTTGCGCCGAAAATCGATCGCATTCGTGAGATCTACCCACACTTTTTCACTGGCGCGATCTGCGGACAAAACGCCGTGTCTAACAAATGACCTCGGACGTTCTCGAGACGAAAGCCTCACAGGCGGTGCGTTGGACGGCCTTGCGGGAACGCGGTACGCCCGCTTCGCTGCGATTACTCGCTTGGATCGCGACGCGCGTCGGGCGTTGGGCAGGAAGGCTGCTGTTATACCCGATCACGTCTTATTTTGTAATTACCGCACGTGCGGCCCGTCGAACATCGTACGAATACTTAAAGCAAATCCGCGGCTGCTCAGCGCACTGGTGGCATGTCTTTCGTCATTTTCATTGCTTCGCCGCGACAATCCTGGATCGCCTTTACCTGTTGCGCGGTGAGTTCGAGCGCTTTGAGGTGAAGGTTCACGGCAAAGAAATCCTGCACCACCGAATGGAAAGCGGAAAAGGCTGCATTCTGTTGGGCTCACATTTGGGCAGTTTCGAGGTTCTGCGCGCTCTGGGCGTGATGCAGCGAAACTTTCCGCTCAAGGTTTTAATGGATGCAAAACATAACCAAAATATCACCCGCTTTCTGGATGCGCTGAATCCGGTGATCGCCAACACCGTAATCGCGCCGGATCGGGTGGATACTTTGCTGACTGTTAAGGAAAGTTTAGATGCGGGGTTCTTCGTCGGCACTCTGGGCGACCGCGTATCGAGCGATGGCAAAACAATCCAATGTGAATTCCTTGGCCGGCCGGCGGCGTTTCCCGTCGGGCCAATCGTGCTTGCCGCCATGACGCATTGTCCCGTTATTTTGTTCTTCGGTCTCTACCGGGGCGGGAAGCGTTACGAAATTTACTTCGAACATTTTACCGACGAGATCATATTGGATCGCGATCGTCGGGCGGAGGAGATTCAGCTGTGGATGCAACGCTACGCCGAGCGCCTGGAGCATTTCACGCGCCTTGCGCCTTATAACTGGTTTAACTTCTATCCGTTTTGGGACCAGGTTCGGCCGCGTTAAAAGGGTTCAAGGGTTACAAAGCGGCTATATGCATCGTTCCGATGTGACCTCGTAGCACGTCAAACAAATCACTTGGGTTCGTTTGATGTCTAACGATCTGCCGATTAACAAAGCGGAAATTCGCACATTGATCCCCCACTCCGGTCTGATGTGTTTGTTGGACGAGGTGATTCGGTGGGATGATCGATCAATCACATGCGTCAGTAACACGCACCGTGACCCCGCTAATCCATTGCGCCGCGACGGACGTTTATCTGCTCTGCACGCTTTCGAATACGGCGCGCAAGCGGCGGCAGTCCACGGCGGATTACGGGCGCGCTCAGTAGGTGCAACCGCGCCACCTGGCTATTTGGCTGCCCTGCGCGACGCGCGCCTGCATGTAGCGTCTCTTGATGACATCAGGTCCGCGCTCCAAGTATACGCCCTTCGTTTATTCGGAGATGGCGCGAACACCGTTTATGAATGCCGCGTCTCAGCGCGCGATCTTCCTATTGCCGAGGCGCGTATTACCATCGTGCAACGGATGTGAGAGTGCGCTGAGGACAGCGGCACGCTACAGCTCTTCGCAAAAGGCTGTAGTGTCCGCTGGCCTCAGCGGATTCCAAACTCACATCACAATCCCGCCATCCACGCACAAAACCTGGCCGGTGATATAGGCGGCTTCAGAAGACGCGAGAAATGCCACTGCGTTGGCGATGTCTTCAGGCGTGCCCGTTTTACCGAGCGGAATTTTTGATCGAATGGAATTCTTAACTTCATCGGAAAGTCCGGCAGTCATGTCAGTTGTGATGAATCCCGGCGCCACGGCGTTTACGGTGATATTGCGGCTCGCCAACTCCCGGGCGAGCGACTTGGTAAAACCGATCAAGCCCGCTTTGCTGGCCGCATAATTTGTCTGCCCTGCATTGCCCATCAAACCGATTACCGAACTAATGTTGATGATGCGACCGCTGCGCTGCTTGATCATGGCGCGAATGAATGCCTGGGCAAAACTAAACGCGCCGCGCAAATTTGTGTTAACGACGGAATCCCAATCCTCAAGCGACATTCGCATGGCAAGCACATCTCGGGTAACACCTGCGTTGTTAATCAGAATGTTGGCCCTGCCAAAATCGTCGAGGATTTGAGCACCGATTTTGTGTACGGCTGCATGGTCCGCGACATCGACCGTATAGGCCCTTCCCGCGTCGGCGCGAATTGCGTTGATCTGGTTCGCGATGTTCTTTGCGTTTGCTTCCGTGCGACTCACGCACGCTACCCGCGCCCCCTCATTTGCCAGTCGCAATGCAGTAGCTTGTCCGATCCCCCGCCCCGCGCCGGTAACAATCGCAACTTGATTCTCAAATCTCATATAACCCTTGGACTCCAACCTGAAAAATAGCTTCTCACATTGCGCCGTGTCGAGAAAGCGAAGCTAGGCTACACCACGACTCCATAACGGCGTTGGCGGCGGCCAAATTCTTCCACGGCGGCAACGAGGTCTTTTTTTGTAAAGTCGGGCCACAGTTTAGGCGTGATATACATCTCCGTATAGGACGTTTGCCAGAGAAGGAAATTGGACAGGCGCATCTCGCCCGACGTGCGAATAAGGAGGTCGGGATCAGGATAGTACCGGGTGTAAAGATGTTTGCTGAACATCTCGACATCGATCATTGCCCTATCGATGTGACCCAACTCGATCGCGCGAAGCAAACTCTTAATGCCATCGATAATTTCGAGACGACCCCCATAACTCAGGGCGAGAATGAGAGTCAAACCAGTATTGCCAGCAGTTTGCTCGATGGTTCTATGAAGTTGCTCCTGCGAACTCACCGGTAAATCAGTCAGGCGGCCGATGGCCTGAAGACGCACATTTTTCTCAATCAATTCCGGCGTCTTTTCCTTCAAGAATTTTTCGAGCAGACGCATCAGTGCGAGGACTTCGCTTTTGGGACGCTGCCAGTTCTCAGCAGAAAAAGCGTAAAGGGTGAGGTACTCCACCTTTAGTTCGCCACATCCTTCTACGCACTCGCGAACAGCCTGGGCGCCTGCTTCGTGTCCTTTGATACGCGGGAGACCGCGCCCTTTGGCCCATCGGCCGTTACCATCCATGATGATTGCAATGTGACGAGGAACGCTCTTCACGCTCGGAGGCATGGCTACAAGATGATCGTCTCACCGCGCGCCGGCCCAACGCTAATCATGGACAATTTTGCTCCGGTTAATCCGGAAATGTATCTGACATATTTTTTCGCCGCGGGAGGAAGCTGGGAAAAAGTTCGAACAGAATGCGTAGGCGTATTCCAGCCGCGCATATCTGCATAGATTGGCTCACAGTTTGCCAGTTGTCTCGCATCGCAGGGCGGAACACCAAGGCGTTTTCCGTTTAGCCGATAAGCTACGCAAACCCGGATCGGATCAACATGATCCAGCCCGTCCAGGTTCGTGATGGCAAGCTCGTCGATACCGTTGATCATTCTGGCGTAGCGGGTTGCCACAGCATCGAACCAACCGCAGCGGCGCTTGCGACCGGTGGTAGCGCCGAATTCCCTCCCCAGGTTGTGAAGCATCTGCGTCAATTGCATATCTTCTGTCGGCAAAGCCCCCTCACCTACGCGAGTCGTATACGCCTTCATCACGCCCACTACACGGTCGATCCGATGAGGCGGCACGCCGGTGCCCGTGCACGCGCCACCCGCAGTTGTATTTGAGGAAGTCACATACGGATACGTCCCGTGATCGATATCGAGGAATGTTCCTTGTGCTCCTTCGAAAAGAATCTTTTTGCCCCGCTCCATGGCGCGATGGAGATACACGACCGTGTTGCCAACGAATGGGCGCAATTTTTCGCCTGCTGCTAGATAGCTTTCATTGACCTCCCGGAAGCTGACAGGCCTCGCGCCGAGCGCTTGGAGAATTCTGTTGTTCTCGATCACTTTGGCCTGCAATTTTTTCGAGAACACAATCGGCTGTATCAAATCGGACATGCGAAGGCCCGTGCGCGCTGCTTTGTCACCATAAGCCGGTCCAATCCCGCGTTTGGTAGTTCCAATTTTGGTATGGCCTCGACGCAGTTCCCGTTGCTCGTCGAGCAGGCGGTGGTAAGGCAAAACCAGGTGAGCGCAGTCGCTGATCAGCAAATTCCTGCCGATCGTGATTCCTAGTTTGCGCAAACCATCGATCTCGCCAAGCAATGCGATCGGGTCGATAACGACTCCGTTTCCAATTACGCAAACCTTGCCGCGTCGCAGAATTCCCGAGGGGATCAGGTGGAGAATGTATTTAACGCCACGATGGAAGACAGTGTGCCCGGCGTTATTGCCGCCCTGGCTTCGAACAACGATGTCAGCCTTCGTGGTAAGCACGTCGATAATCTTGCCCTTACCTTCGTCGCCCCACTGCGCTCCAATTAAAATTGTATTCGCCATTGCAATCAGAAATGGGCAAAAAATTTTCCCGATGCATCCGGCAGGACACAGTCGGGACTGCCTACGAATAATAGGTTGGCGGCATCTACGTGCAAGAAAATTTGCACTGATGTGCGTTCGTATGGGGGAAGCTGTCAGCTTTCCCTACACCTACACCGATTAAGGCACGGGTGTTTGCTCTTTAGGCGAGGGAGAGGCACTTGGCTGCTCTCTTCCGGATTCCATTAATGTTGGCCGTACGGCGCCGCTCGGCGCCGGCCTTGCAGTTCGCGAACTTGGCCGACGCGATGTGCTCGTTTGTTCGGATCGAGTTTCCTTCTTTGCCGGCCTGGGAGTTTCTGGGACTGCCGGGCTTGGCGTCGGGGCAGTCTCGGAATCTGATTGGCCAGATCTCCTCGTTTGTGATGGACTCGGACTGTTCAGCCGCTCGGCGGCAAGGGCTCCTGCCATTCGCATTTGTTCAAGCGTGGGCTCTGCGGATGTAGATCTTTTGCCGCGTGATTTGGGTTTAGTCCGCTCCGGCTCCGGTGTTGCTGATTCTGAGGGAGTTTGCTCAGGAGGCGGCGCTGCTTGCTTGGGAGCTTCCGGTTTCTTTTCGCGAGCAACGATCACCTCCTGCGCGTGCGTCTGGCTGACGAAGATAAGGCTGCAGAACAGCACGCTCAAAAGTCCCCTCGGCATGAATCGTCGTGATAAACGACTCCAACCCGTTCGCAAGCCCCCATTCACAAAATGTTTCCGACCTTAACCAGCTGGCCGCGTGACCTTGATGACAGGCAAGGGAAAACGCATTCGCAATTCGTTTTCCAGATAAATCTCCACGTGATGTAATCCGTATTGCTGAAACTGCACTCCGCCAAAATAGTGGACGTTGGTCGCGTGGCCTTCCATCTCCTTCAAAACAAATTCCACTTCCGCCTGCGCGATCACCTGTTGTTCGTCGACACCGATGATGCGGGATTTTTGTCGAAATTTTCCAGCGCCACTACACCAACGCGCCCATATGCAGAGCCGGATGTAATTGATTGGTAACGCGGGCGCGGGGATCACGCTCAGCACGCCGACGAGTGTTTGCATGCCGTTGATTTCGCAGCGGACGTCCTCGCAAAGAACCGCACTTTGTAGATCCGGGAGAATAACGTCGGTCTCCATGACTGGGTGATTACATGATTCCACGCATCAACAGCATCAACAATCCGATGCCAAGCACAATCCGATAAACAGCAAACGGCACAAACCCTCGCGCACGCACCCAGTTCATAAACCAGGCGACCACAGCAAGTGCTACGAAGAACGAAACGATAAATCCGATAGCGAGTACAATCCATGCATGCGGATTCATTGCCAGCGGCGCAATATCCGCCTCGTGATGGTGTGGCATCACTGTCTTCAAAAAATCAAATCCCGTAGCCACCACCATCGTCGGCATCGATAAAAAAAACGAAAATTCGAGCGCGGCCGGACGCGACAGACCTGCGACCTGGCCGGCGGCGATGGTGGACATCGAGCGGGAAGTGCCGGGGAAAATCGCAGAAAGAATCTGCGCTGCACCGATCCATATCGCCTGCGGCAGAGTCATTTCCTCCATGTGCAGTGTGCGCGGCCGCGTGAAAACGGCGTCAACGATCCACATCACGATTCCACCGATGAGAAGCGCGAGGGCCATCACCCAGAGATTTTCCAGGTTTTTGCCAATTTGTTTCGTAAGTACCCAGGCTGGAACTGCGGTTACAACAAACGCTATTAACGTAAGACTTAAGGGATGTGTCAAAATGGTGCGATCGCCGCGCTCGCCTCTTGGAAACGTGCGAACAAACTCCAAGATGCGGCCCCAAAAATAAACCGGCAATGCCAGAATGGCGCCGAGCTGGATAACGATCGTGTACATTTTCCAAAAGCCGTCGTGAAGGTCGATATGCAGCAATGCTTCGCAGATACGTAAATGCGCAGTTGAGCTTACCGGAAGAAATTCAGTCAGCCCTTCGACAACTCCCAGGAAAACTGACAGCAGGTACTCTTGCATGAGTTTATTTCGTTAAACCGTTGAACGGTTTTAACGCGGAGGCGCCTCGCGCTTCATAGTGCCTCCGTTCCCCGTTCACCCGTGCGAATGCGTACCGCTTCCTCGACCTCGGTCACAAAGATTTTCCCATCGCCGATCTTGCCTGTTT
>JBKPGQ010000127.1:0-2751 GCA_046729455.1 Verrucomicrobiota bacterium | reverse complement strand
CCATCTGGTGAAGCTGCCGTGTTCGATCGCTACATAGGTTATTACAAACCTTATGCGCTGAGTCATGATGAGCTCGATCGCGATGATGCTATCTTCGAAGAAACGCGCAATGCTGCGCGTGTGTTTGTGCAGGCTGTGACGAATTTGCGCGCCGGAGTCCGTCCGCCTGATCAAAGCTTGGTGGATCCGCGTCCGAAGTGAGTGGCGTGGCCCAGATCACGTGTTTACGAATAGAAATCAAGCATTCAATCCCGTATCATCAATCGATGGCTCGGGTTCGGATCCGCTTGGCAAGGTCAGGCGATTGCCGTGCCCTGGCCGACCTGCGCTATCGATTCCGTACGGAAACTGAATCAGCCACAGAAACCAAATCGCGGTTTCTGCGCAGATGTACATCGTGGATGAAGAAGCGTTTTCGCTCCGGTTCTTCTCCGTGGCGCTGTTGGGTCCTCGACGATGGAAAACAGTTACTCGGCCACGTTTGCGTGCAGTTGTTTGAGAAAGTTCCCAATCCTGTTAACGAACCGGAGTTTCATGCTTACGTCACAAACTTTTATGTCGTCCCGGAAATGCGGACCCAGGGATTCGGCAAGAGATTGTTGAACAAAGCGCTATCATGGTGTCGCGCTCGGGGGGCCGACGCAGTCATTCTCTGGGCGACTCCTGGAAGCAAAACGCTCTATCGTCGGTGCGGCTTTCTTGAGCCCACGGACCTCTTTGAACTGCGAGACGGAGCTGGTCAATCGCGACGAGTTCAATATGGAGCCGCTTTTGGGACCGTCTGCCTGCAATCCTCCGCGGAATTCTTGTCGCCGAGTTGGTCGTAACCATTGGCACGATCCCGCCGAGCATCGCAGTGATTCTCAATTTGCGGACCTCGCCTGCAATTCCGTGGATGCTCGTTGTAACCGCCGGGTGGCTTCTATTTTTCTGGTGGTATGTGAGCGGACACGGCCGCGGAGCATGCAGGAAGCCCGACGGCGCGATCTACGTGCACCATCGCTGTCGAAGCACGCGGTGGACATGGGCGCTGATTGCCGGAACATTCGGGATTACCGGCACGATCGCGATGGCGTTCGTGACGGCGCGTCTGGCGCATCTGCCGCGGGAGGCATTTGCCGCGCCAATGGGATTTCTCAAAGTATGGAGCGTTGACAGTGATCTGCGCGATCGCCTCTATTAGCGCAACCGCGGGCGTTGTAGAAGAAGCAGGCTTTCGTGGTTTCTTAATCTCGCCGATCCAACGGCGACATGGTTGGACGATAGCCATCCTGATCAGCGGGATCATGTTTTTTCTCGATCATCACTCAGTCATGCCTATGCGACGTTCGTCTTCCTGCCATTTTTCCTGGCGATCAGCGTTGTTCACGGCTTGCTCGTGAAATACAGCGGTTCGATTCGGCCGTCTGTGCTGCTGCATGCGCTAGCTGATTTTATTGTGATCCCCGTAAGCTACGGCTTGGTCGGAACGTTTTCGGTTGAGTCGGTTTCAATCACTGGAATCGACCGTCAGTTCATAATCTAGGTTGCTGTAATGGTGATATGTTTTGCTGCATTCGTGCCTGCCCTCAGGGTATTGAGTAGGCGAAGCGAAACGGCGCACTGAAAGTAGGCCAGCCGCATCTGATTCAACGCTGCCAGTTGCGAATGTTAGCTACGGAGCCCTTCGGTGAATCGAACCAAGTCGTTCGCTACTTGTTCGACGCGTTGGATAACTTTCTTATCGACAATGTTGTCGCCGTCGAAGGCGTCGCCAGTAGCAAAAACGAACCGCGGAATAATAACGCAACGAAAATCGAGCATGAGGCTGTTGGCGTAGGCCATTACAGACATATAACTGGCTGTGCCGCCAGCGGCACAAAGAAAGCCAACGATCTTGTCTTGCCAGGCGCTACCCGTCAGCTCGATCATGTTCTTGGCTGCGGCTGCGACATCATAATTATATACGGGCGCCGCCACCAGGATCCCATCAGCTGCTTTGATTTCGGCGCTTAATTGTTTGGATCCCGGCATGCCATAACATTTATCTGCGTCGCAGAGCGGCAGGTTCATTTCGCTGATGTCGATCCAAGCGCAATCCGCTCCCTGTTTTTGCAGGTGCGAAAATGCCACGCGCCCCATGCGCCGGCTATTGCTAGCGGGGTTGCCGCTCGTGCTAATGACAAGATGTTTTGGCATTGGCAATGAATTAGTCCGCCTGATTACGATCGTAAGGAATAATGTTGTCCCACTCGTCGGCGGATGAGCGCGCAACAAAGGCCACCACGGGCTCGGTCTTGCTCATGTTGAAGACTTCGTGAGGCACCCCGGGTTTGATATAAATGAAATCGCCCGCTTCGTTCTCGATCACCTGCTTGAGGCCGGCGCCGAATTCGTGGCGCACTCTTCCTTCGATGATGTAAAGGATCACTTCGAAATCAACATGAATGTGCGCATAGGCAACGCCGCCTGGAGGGATGGTGGCAATGTTCGCGGATAAATTCTTGGTGCCGACATTCTTCGCGGACATGCCTTGTTTATAGTGAATGCCGTTCCAATTCCTTTGAGCGCCGCCACCACGAATGGTCAATATCCCATCGTGATCTTCCACCGCGCCGAGTTCGATGTTGATTTTATCGTCGTTCACTTTGTCTTATGAAAGAAGTTATCGAGCGCCTTGTTGTAATACATCCATCCTTTGGGCGTGGGATGTTCGCGACGAGCAATCAGGAACGTCGGGTCGGCATCATGGTCTTCAAACTCGACAAGTGG
>JBKPGQ010000126.1:0-1123 GCA_046729455.1 Verrucomicrobiota bacterium | reverse complement strand
GATTTACAGAGAAAAGTGCACGAAGTGCCGCACAAGCCCGGTGTGTACCTGATGCGCGACCGGTTCAACCGCGTGATCTACGTCGGCAAAGCCCGTGACCTGCGCAAACGAGTGGGTTCATATTTTCTGCCGTCCAAGCTGGCGCAGGCCGATTTGAAAACGCGCGCCATGCTCGACACGACATGGGATTTTGAGACACATACGGTTCGCAGCGAAGCGGAATCCGTTTTACTCGAAGGCAAACTAATCAAGGAATACCGGCCACGTTATAACGTTTCCTTTCGCGACGATAAGCGGTTCCTCCTGGTCCGGGTGGATATGTCGGAGGAATGGCCGCGTTTCCGCCTGGCCCGATTCAAAAAGGACGACGCCAGCCGCTACTTCGGTCCGTACGCGCATGCCGGGGCGCTACGGCAGACATTGAATTTCATGCGCAAGAAATTTGGCGTGCTCACGTTTGGGCGGGGCTCGCCGACGGAGCGTGAGTTGAAATCAGCGACCTATCAGCTGCCGGTGCGTTTGAGCGAAATTAACGCGGAGCAATACCGCGAGCGCGTCCTCCAGGCATGTGAATTCCTGGAAGGAAAATCGAGGGAAATGATCGCGACGTTGGAAGAGGAAATGCGCAAAGCGGCCAAGAAAATGGATTTCGAAAAAGCCGCCGAACTACGCAACATGGTTGATGACTTGCGCAGCACGACAAGGCCAATGCGTCGATTCACCCGCGGTAGTCTGCCGAGCTCGATCGATCCGATGGCGGACGTGCGCGCGTTGGCTGATGCGTTGCAACTGCCGCAGGTGCCGCGCGTGATGGAATGCTTCGATATCTCAAATATTTCCACGACGCACGTGGTCGCCTCAATGGTTTGTTTCCGGGACGGCGTACCGGACAAGGACAATTACCGACGCTATCGGGTGCGAACGGTTGACGGCCAGGACGATTTCGCCAGCATGGCCGAGGTCGTCCGGCGCAGGTACTCACGTGTCCTGCTAGAGGGGCGCGACGCGAACTCCGATGCCGCGGAATTTTCGCAGGAGAATGCTGCGGAGGCGCTGGCGCGAATTTTCCGTCATCCCGAGCGAAGTCGAGGGACCCCGGTGCAAAACGCACAGGTAACTTCGC
>JBKPGQ010000125.1:0-4421 GCA_046729455.1 Verrucomicrobiota bacterium | reverse complement strand
AACTTCACGCTGAGTAATGGTGCTCTTCTTGTTGTCGTGCACGAACTCGATCGGCTCCTCGATCGTCACGACATGTTTTGCAAAGTTGTGATTGATGTAGTCGATCAACGCAGCTTGCGTGGTGGTTTTGCCGGAGCCGGTTGGGCCCGTGACCAGCACAAGCCCGCCACGTACATTCGCAAACTCTCTTACAACCAGCGGAATTCCCAGTTCTTCGAGCGTAGCAATCCTCGTGGGAATGAGCCGAAACGTCGCGCCGTAACCGTTTGACTGCTTAAAGTAGTTACTCCGGAACCGAGAAGCCTTATCCATTTCGTACGCGAAATCAAGGTCCCCGCGTTGCTCGAACAGTTCCCAGTTCCGCGCTCCGCAAAGTTCGCTCATCATCTGCACGGCTTCCTCTCGTGAAATCGTCTCGGCTCGAATGGGCATGATATCGCCATGCACACGCATTTTCGGCGGCTGTCCCTCGGCGAAGTGAAGATCGGATCCACCGTGCTTCACAATCACCCTTAGAAACTGGTCGAGGTAAGCCATTGTTAATGACGAATGACGAATGACGAATGCCGAAGGAATGACGAAGTTCGAATGAAGAAAAGCTGCCTAATGCGATTACTACGGATGCCCTTTGCTGCACGCTGAAAACGTGCGGTTTCCGTTCGGATTTCGTCATTCGGATTTAATTCGTCATTCGTCATTCGAGCTTTGTCATTTGCCTATGTGTTGGCGCACCATTTGTTTCTGTTCGGCGCGCGCGTAAGCCTCCTGAGCGCTGATCAGGCCACGCTGATACAGTTCGATCAAAGTGTCATCCATTAAGCGCATGCCTTGCTTTTTACCGGTCTGAATAATGCCCGGTAACATATAGGTCTTTGCTTCCCGAATAACATTGGCCACAGCGGGCGTGTTCGTAAGAATCTCCAACGCCAGCACGCGCCCGGTGCCGTCCGCGCGCGGTATCAGCTGGTGACTGATAACTCCCCGCAGAGATTCGCTTACCATCACCCGGATTTGTTCCTGTTGATGAGGGGGGAACACGTCGAGCAATCGATCCAATGTGCGTGCTGCGCTGCTGGTGTGGAGCGTTGCCAAAACAAGGTGGCCGGTCTCGGCGGCAGTGATGGCGAGTGAGATAGTTTCCAAGTCACGCATTTCTCCAACCATGATCACATCGGGGTCTTCGCGGAGTGAAGCGCGCAATGCTGTGGCAAAGGAGTCGCTGTGAGTAAATATCTCTCGTTGGGTAACATGACAGTTTTTAGATGTTAAAATGTACTCGATCGGGTCTTCTAACGTGATGATGTGATCGCGGCGTTCCATGTTTATCTGCTCGACCATTGCAGCGAGGGTCGTCGATTTGCCCGTCCCGACTGAACCGGTTGCCAGGATCAGCCCGTTCTGGTAACGGGTGAGTAGCTTAAGGCGCTCAGGCAACCCCAGTTCGTCCATGGTTCGGACATGGCTGTTGATCACGCGGAAGACAATCTCGATCCCAAGCCGCTGACGAACTACGCTGGTGCGATAGCGGGCGAACTCGTTTTCATATGCAAAATCCGAGTCACCGCGCGTGTTGAGCTCGGTCTTATAAACGTCGGGAACAAATGCCTCAGCCAGAGCCGCGGTTTGCTCGGCAGTCAGCAGCGGCGCGTCGGGCCAGATAGGTTCCAGCCGTCCATGCAACCGCCATCTTGGCTGCGCGTTCACAGCCAAATGGACGTCAGACACGCCCGCTTTTTGGCCGACCTCGAGATAATCGTCCACGTGCCGCATCGCCTGCGATTCCACGGGAAGATCCGGAGACTTAGCGATCATGGGCAGCCCAGACAATAATTACGCAATCCACGCGAGCGCGTAAATCCTAAAACGAGCCCGTCCCTTGGGACAGATTAAATTACGGAACTTATGTTTTGCGGCGTGGTTTTCCTGAAAAATCGGTCAGTCGATTTTTCACAAACTCCACAATCACCGGCCGAGCAAGGCTTGCGACGACTTTCAACGCAGCCAATGCAAAGCCAGTTTCGACCAGCTTCTTCTGTGATTTGCGGCTGCTTTTGGCATCCACATAAATTTTCTTCCTCCGCATCGGCGCTAAAGCAATCAGTACACCGACCGCGCCTGCGGCTGTGATCCAAGAAACCGTTTGTTCTCGAAATGATCTGCGGAATTTCGCGGGGAAATCCAATTCATGGCGCAGGGCGCACAAATCGCGCCCGAGCCGTTCGCGTGAATCTGCGATTTCCGCTCTCAGTTCGTCGATTGATTTGTTGCCTCTAGATTTCTCAGCCATTCACGATCCTTTTTCAATTCAGCCAAGGTGGCGCGAAAAAACGGCTTGGTGATTCGGCTCCGCGCGATTAGGAGCAGCACCAGCGCAATCATAAAGTGCAGCCCAGCGGCGGCGAGCGCTATCCATGGCCACGAAATTCCAGCCAGATGAGCTAGCCCGACAACCGCGCCAGTTATGAGGAAAACATAACCCAACACACATAGGAGTACAGCGAAAATCAAGCAACCAGCCAGTATCAGTACTTGCACTGCAGCCGTTTTTGATTCTGCGGCGAGAAGGGCGAAGCGGCTTTCGAAGAACTCCGCAAGTGCGCTTGTGAGCGCGAACACATTTTGGAGCAAGCCGGCATGCCCCGCAGGATTGCGGGACCGAGAGCTCTCGCTGATCATCTCCGAAAGCTTTCGGAGTTAACGCCGGAAGATTAACCCCAGAACAAACCCGATTCCGAGGGCGGTAAAGATCGCCTTCGTCGGATTTTCGCGCACATATTGCTCCGCGTCTTCATGGAATGTGCGGGCGCGATTTGTCGCATCCCCCCATGCTTGTTCTGCCTTGCCGCGGGCTTCGCCCCAAGCCTGCTCCGCCTTGCCGCGATATTCTTCGGCTATGGAGCCTGCTGCCGATCTCAAATCTTCAGCTGCTCTGCGCGCATGTTGTTTACTGCTCTCCAGCTTGTCGCGAGCGTCCGCCCCAGCCGGCGTTTTCTGTTCTGATTTGTTTTCTTCTGCCATTGGTAATCTCCTGTTGACTTTAGGTGCAATTATCCGCGCGCTTTGCTAAATCAGCAAACGCCGACTAGCCATTCAACCATTAAACGCGTTGAAGCTTGGAAGCGGCTGTCTCTTTTATCTTGAAAGCTCCAACAAGGGATAAAGGAAATCAATGTTCGCGAAAAATGATGCGCGCTTTTGTAAGATCGTAGGGTGAGAGCTCGACGGAAACTTTGTCTCCTGGCACGATCCGGATGAAGTGCTTGCGCATCTTACCCGATATATGTGCAAGCACGTTGCGTTGCCCGGGAAGATCGACCCGAAACATGGTGCCCGGCAATACTTGAGTCACCGTGCCTTCCGTTACAATCTGTCCTTCCTTCGACACGCGCCGAATATATTCAAGCGCGGATGTGGCTCAAGCTGGATCGAGCCGACGCTGCCGGTTGATGTTAGGTAAACGCAAGTTCACCGCGTGACCTAGCTACGCATTGCAGAGAACGCGTTTCACTGGTCTCGCTATTAACGCAACTGATCCTGGGAGATCGTTGGCAAATATTCCCGAAGTTCCTGGCGTTTCCACCATGCGCCGGTTTGCCGACGCTCCTCACTGTCTGTAAACCGATAGCGATAAAACATCGCGCGGATGTACTGGGGCGGTTTATCCGGAAACGGGTTACGTGCAAGCAATCCGGTCACATCTCGCGATCCCTCCAGAAGCCTGACGATTAGCCCAACCAACCATGGATTTTGCTCGGGGCTTTCCAAGGCAGCAAACCACATCTGCCAATCGAGTCTTGGTTGGTGCGGTGCGCACCAACCGGGTGCGCCTTTCACGTCGCCTGGTTTCCATTTGAATTCATACGGCATCCAATCAACGCCATCGGTGCTGCCTTCGATGACTATCTCGCAACGGTCCTTGGTCATCACGCGAAAGAGTCCGTAGCCGTTTACGATTCGAAATGCTTCCAGTTGCTCGTAGAAGTTCGCCAGCCACCCAGGCGGCCGACTCTGCGGCTTGAACGCGCTGAAAATGAGCCACGCGTTAATCGGCAACGTGACAACAATCACCACAATCGCCGCGTAACTGCACAATTGATTTGGTAGGGCGCGACTGGTCCGAGCCGGACTGGCATCTGGCGCGCCGTTGATGGGCGCGCGGATGTACTGGGGCGGTTTATCCGGGAACGGGTTACGTGCAAGCAATCCGATCACATCTCGCGATCCCTCCAGAAGCCTGACGATTAGCCCAATCAACCATGGATTTTGATCGGGGCTTTCCAAGGCAGCAAACCACATCTGCCAATCGAGTCTTGGTTGGTGCGGTGCGCACCAACCGGGTGCGCGTTTCACGTAGCCTGGTTTGCCTTTGAATTCATACAGCATCCAAACAACGCCATCGGTGCTGCCTTCGATGACTATCT
>JBKPGQ010000124.1:0-8532 GCA_046729455.1 Verrucomicrobiota bacterium | reverse complement strand
GAGCCGGATAAGATCGAGACCGCGCGAGCTGCGCTTAACAAAGCCAAAGCGCGCGGCGTGAAGTTCCTTTTGCCGGTCGATAGCTACATCGTCGAGCAGATCGATTTCAACGCGCGCACGGTTTCGCCTGGCAAATACACTGCGCCTCACGAACCCGTTCCGGATGGCTGGATGGGTGTCGATATCGGCCCAGCCACAATCAAGCTCTTCAGCTCCGAAATCGCGAGCGCCCGGACCGTTTTCTGGAACGGACCGATGGGCGTATTCGAGATCAAAGATTGCGCCAAGGGCACGTTTGCCATTGCCGAAGCGATTGCCGCAAACTCGAAGGCCGTCAGCATCATCGGTGGCGGCGATTCGGTCAAAGCGGTCAAGAAAGCGGGCGTGGCGGACAAAATCAGTTTCATCTCCACCGGCGGCGGAGCCAGCCTGGAACTGCTCGAAGGCAAAGAGCTGCCCGGAGTGGCCGCTCTTTCCGAGGCACCAGCACAAGCCGCCTAACGAAAGGAACAGATATGCCAGTTGCAGACTTCAAAACCTATTGCGCGATACTTGATCGCGCACGCGCAGGACGCTTCGCGCTCCCTGCAATTAATGTTACTTCGCTAACGACTGCGAACGCCGTCCTGCGGGGACTTGCCGAGAGCAAAGCGGACGGAATCATTCAGGTTTCCACGGGTGGCGCTGCATTTGCCTCCGGCGGAGCCGTCAAGGACATGGCGCTCGGAGCAACCTCCATCGCCGAGCACGTGCACCGCGTGGCAGATCGCTATCCGATCTACGTAGCGCTGCACACAGACCACTGTTTAAAAGACAAGCTGGACAAGTTTGTCCTCCCGCTCGTCAAAGAAACCGAGAAACGCCGGGCTGCGGGTCGGCCGAATCTTTTCACCGCGCACATGTTCGACGGGAGCAATCTTCCCTTGAAGGAGAACCTGGACATTGCCGCGGGCCTGCTCGAGCGCTTCGCCAAAAACGATCTCGTGCTTGAGATCGAGACGGGGGCTGTCGGTGGCGAGGAGGACGATGTTGTTGGGGACCACGCTGCGAAGCTGTACACGACCCCCGAGGATACGCTGGAAGTGGCGCGTCAACTCAATCCGATCGGCGGTCGCTACGTGCTAGCGGCGACCTTCGGCAACGTGCACGGCGTTTACAAGCCGGGAACAGTGAAGCTGAAGCCCAAGGTACTAATGGAATGCCAAGACGCAGTCGTTAAAGAATACGGTGAGAAAGCGCGGTTCTATCTGGTTTTCCACGGCGGGTCGGGCTCGACCCAAGCTGAGATCCACGAAGCCATCGATTACGGAGTGGTGAAGATGAACGTGGATACCGACATGCAGTATGCGTTCACACGCGCCGTCGCGGGGCACATGTTCAAAAACTACGACGGCGTGCTGAAGGTGGACGGTGAGGTCGGCAACAAGAAAGTCTATGATCCGCGCTCCTATCTCGCGCTCGCCGAGGCTGCGATGGCCGAGCGCGTTAAGCTGGCGGTGAGCGATCTGCGCGGCACAGGAAAGACGATGTTCGCGTCATGAACGCGGCGGTACTGCCGGCGCACAAGACCAAGATCGTTGCGACGATCGGCCCGGCCTCGGAATCGCCCGAGATGCTCGACCGCCTCATCCGTGCGGGATTAACCATCGCGCGGCTAAATTTTTCGCACGGCGACTTCTCGCGTCACGCGGAAGTCATCCGGCGCATCCGCACGGCAGCAACAGAAACCGGCCGGCGCGTAGCAATCATGGCCGATCTGCCGGGACCGAAGATGCGACTCGGGAAAATTGAACCGGAGTCGATTCAGTTGGCGCCGGGAGACCGGTTTACCCTAACGAGTGAAGACATCATTGGGAACGCGCAGCGGGTCTCGATAACATTCGAGCAGCTACCGCGGGTGGTGAAACCCGGCGATCGACTGTTTCTGAATGACGGCCTCGTGCAGCTCGTCGTCGAGCGCATCATTGGCAATGACGTGGAATGCACGGTGGCGGTTGGCGGTGAACTGCGTTCACGCAAAGGGCTCAATCTGCCCGGGATTGATCTTGGTATCCGCGCCTTCACCGAACACGATCGCGCCTGTCTGGAGTTCGCCCTCGGCGAAGGCGTTGATGCGATAAGCCAGTCCTTTGTCGAGCGCGCAGCCGACATCGAAGCCGTCCGTGCCGCAGCGACCAAGACCGGTCGCAATCCATTTATCATCGCCAAAATTGAGCGGTCGGCTGCGCTCGCGCATTACGATGAAATACTCGCCGCGGCTGATGGCATCATGGTCGCACGCGGTGATCTTGGCGTGGAAGTGCCGATCGAGAAAATCGCGCATACGCAGAAGCAGCTTATCGCCAAAGCGAATCTCGCGGGCAAGCCGGTGATCACGGCTACGCAGATGCTGGAATCGATGGTCAACAGCCGTTTGCCGACGCGTGCCGAAGCTACCGATGTAGCCAACGCCATTCTGGACGGCACCGATTGTGTGATGCTTTCCGCCGAATCTGCGATGGGGAAATTCCCGGAGGAAGCGGTGACGATGCTGGCAAAGATCGCGGCCTTTACCGAAACGCATCGGCCCCGCACGACGCTGATGGCACGGCGCGAATTACTTCAGCAACAGGCCACCATGAATGGTGGAGACCGCATGACTTCGCTGGTTGAACACGCCCTCGATACCGTGCCGTGTGATCTGGTGCTGGTGCCAACACGCAGCGGTATGACCGCGCGGATTCTTTCACGGTGCAAACCGCCTGTCTGGTTAGTCGCCCCCAGCCGGGATCCCGCGGTGTGCCAGGGGCTGGCGTTTTCATATGGCGTGCATCCAGTGGAAAACACGGATGAAGATACGGATTGGCGCGAGTTTATCGAACGGTGGTTGCATGCAAACGACGTGACCGCCAAGCGCGTGATGCTCGTTGCCGGACCTTCGCCGCGTCATCCAAACGCAAACCACCGAATCGAGCTGATGCGGCTCAACCCCACGAACACCACGCCTAACGTCGGCCGTTCCGCTCTGCATCTCCATGGAAACGCCTAACCTCAGAAAATTACGCTTTTTCTCGTTCCGGGCGGCGGCAGTTCCGTCGACTTTGGTTTATTCAGTTGAAATCGGTTCAGTTACAGGAGTTATCCAATGACTGCACCAGTGATGTTACTAATTCGAGACGGCTGGGGGATTAATCCGGGGGGGCGGGCCGCGGCAAAGGCGAATGGAGATGCCACCCTGCTGGCGCGAACGCCATTTCATGATGAGCTCTACCGCAAATACCCGGGCTCGCGCGTGAGCGCGAGTGGTCTCGATGTCGGGCTGCCTGCCGGACAAATGGGGAATTCCGAGGTCGGCCACATGAACTTGGGAGCGGGCCGCATTGTTTATCAGGACCTGACCCGGATCAATAAGGGAATCGCGGAAGGAGCGATCGGGCGGAACAAGGTGGTCCAAGAAATGTTTGCTCGGGCTCGTGGTTCGCGACTGCATTTTTTGGGACTTGTTTCCGATGGAGGAGTGCATAGCCACGTCTCGCACCTGGTGGCCCTGGCGAACGGCGCGAAAGCAGCCGGCGTCTCTGATATCATGGTCCACGCCTTTACCGATGGCCGGGACACTTCACCTACCGGAGGCGCAGATTTTCTTGCGACCCTTAGCCGCGATCTCCAGGCCAGCGGCGCACGCATTGTCACGGTGATCGGTCGCTATTATGCGATGGACCGTGACAAGCGATGGGATCGGACCAAGCTGGCCTGGGAAGCGATGGTGTTCGGAGAGGGAAAATTTTGTGAGGAGTCACTCTCCGCCGCAGTGACCCAGGAATATGCCCACGGGAAAACCGATGAGTTCCTTCCGCCACTCATTTTTGCCCTGCCTAACGAACAGAGAATACGCGACGGAGATGTGGTCTTCTTCTTCAATTTCCGCGCCGATCGGGCCCGGCAGTTATCACAGGCATTCATCTTTCTAGATTTCAAAGGATTCGATCGTCGCGTTCATCCCCGGGTGCATTACGTCACCATGACCGAGTACGACGAGACCTACGGTGTACCCTTCGCCGTTCCCGGCGAGTCATTCGCCCACATCCTGGGCGAAGTCGCGAGTACCGCCGGGAAGAAACAGCTCCGGATCGCGGAGACCGAGAAGTATCCACACGTCACTTATTTCTTTAATGCGGGAGTGGAGAATCCGTTTCCAGGAGAGGACCGCACCATCATTCCCTCGCCGAA
The DNA here is from genome assembly GCA_046729455.1 of Verrucomicrobiota bacterium. Lineage (GTDB taxonomy): Bacteria > Verrucomicrobiota > Verrucomicrobiia > Chthoniobacterales > UBA10450 > Udaeobacter. The sequence goes on along the minus strand of JBKPGQ010000124.1, from coordinate 4,323 downwards.
AGTGGCAACATACGATCTGCAACCGGAGATGAGTGCTCCGGAAGTGAAGGAGACCGTGCTGGCGAGGATGGGAGAGTACCATCTCATTATCCTAAACTTCGCCAATCCGGATATGGTTGGTCACACCGGAGTAGTCGAAGCCGGGGTCAAGGCGGTTGAGACAATCGATGAGTGCTGCAGCCGAGTCATTTCCAAATTGCTCTCGTTAGGCGGAAAGTGCCTCGTCACCGCCGACCACGGCAACTGCGAGCTCATGCGCAACCCGGATGGCTCGCCCAACACTGCCCACACCACGAATCTCGTTCACTTCATCTACGTAGCCGCCGATGCCGGGCAATTCCGAGTCGAGGACGGGATCTTGGCCGATGTCGCGCCAACCTTGCTCTTTCTTCTCGGGCTGCCGCAGCCGGTGGAAATGACCGGTCGTAATTTGCTCGTGCGATGTCGGAAGGACAAGAAATGAAATCGCAACCTGCGATAGCGCTGCTCTCCAACGGCTCGTACAACGTAATGATTACGGCCGCCTGCGCAGGCTACAGCACCTGGCGCGACTTGGATATAACCCGCTGGCGCGAAGACGCCACGCGCGACTGTTGGGGCCAGTTCTATTATGTTCGTGACCTCAGCGACGAAAGCCTGTGGTCGATTGGCACTCAACCGTTGCCTAAGACCGCTGATGAATGCGCATTCGAGTTTCACCCCGATCGCGCCGAGTTTCGTCGATGGGATGGCGATGTCGAGACTCGCTGCGCTGTTTGTGTCGTGTCGGATGCAAATGCCGAGGTACGCGCGGTCACGCTGGTCAATCACGGCTCTCGCACTCGCGAATTTGAACTGACGAGCTATTCGGAGGTGTGTCTGAATAACCGTAAGGCGGATCAGGCTCACCCTGCTTTCGCAAAGCTCTTTCTGGAGACGGAATTCAATTCCCGGTGCGGCGCACTCTTGGCCCGACGCAGACCTCGCAGCCCGAAGGAGCAGCCAGTTTGGGCAATTCACGCTTCCGCAGCGAGCGTTTCGGCCAATGAGATCGAATACGAGACTGATCGCGTGAGGTTTCTCGGACGTGGTCGCACGCCGGCTAATCCCGCCGCGTTGGACTCGGGGTCTCGCTTATCGCGGACCACTGGCCCGGTTCTCGATCCGATCTTCAGCTTGCGCCGGCGCGTGAGTGTCGAAGCGGGAATGGCGACACGCATCGCATTTGTGACCGGAGGGGCTGACACGTATGAAGTCGCCATCGGAATAGCCGAACGATTCCGCGAAATCGAAGCGATCGACCAGGCATTTGCAGGCGGCAAAGCCCACAGCCAGCGCGAACTGCGGGAGCTTGGGCTTAAACCGGACGAGATTGCCCTGTTCAACCGATTGGCGGCGGCCGTCATTTTTACGAACTCCGGTTTTCGCGACCTTGATGCCGTAGCTGCCAACCGGCTTGGCCAGGCGGGTCTGTGGCCCCACGCCATCTCAGGTGACCTACCAATTGTACTGGTCCGAGTCACTGGGGCCGACGATGAGACAGTCGTTCGTCAACTTCTTCAGTGGCGCATCTATACCCGCCGCCGTGGATTGAAATTGGATCTCGTGATTCTAGACGAGCGCGGTGGCGAGCCGTCCGATCAGTTACGAAAGGAACTAGAGACGGGAGTCGCCAGCGAGACGCTCGGCAAGGCAGGCGGTGTGTTCTTTTTGAACGCGGATAAGCTGCCGACGAATGACGCGGTCCTGCTCGCGGCGGCCGCGCGCGCTGTACTCGGCGGTGGTCGCGGTTCGTTGACCGAGCAGATTGCTCATCGCGTTACCGCACGGAACGTTCCTGCGCCGCCATTCACTCAGACTGTAATCGCGACAAAGCCTGTCGCGCGACGCACCCGACGGCCTGCAGGATTGCGTTTCTGGAACGGCTTCGGCGGTTTCACACGTGATGGCCGCGAGTACGTGATCGTCATCGACGGCACGTCAAAACGGGGACCAACCTTGCCTCCTGCCCCTTGGACCAATGTGCTGGCCAATCCGCAGTTTGGTTGCTTAGTGACAGAGGGTGGTCTTGGCTATACTTGGGCGGGCAACAGTCAAATGAACCGCCTCACTCCCTGGTCGAATGATCCGACTTCGGACTCGCCAGGTGAAGTGATCTATTTGCGCGACGAGGAAACCGGCGATTTCTGGACACCCACGCCATTGCCACTGGGACCAGCAGCAAAGGTGACCGTTCGCCACGGTCAGGGCTGCACTCGCTACACGCATGGTAGTCGTAATCTCTATCAGGACGTCTTGGTTTTTGTCGCGACCGACGATCCGATTAAGTTGGTGTGCCTAACAGTGCGAAATGATGGCGATCGCCCCCGGCGTTTGTCGGCAACGTACTACGTCGAATGGGTTCTTGGAACCGTCCGTGAAAAGGCTCCGCTCCAAGTCGTCTGTGAGTGCGATCCAGAGAGCGGCGCGATATTGACGCGGAATGCCTGGGCCGGCGACTTCGCGAAGAAGATCGCCTTCGCGGCCTCTGGTTCGCCGACCCAGTCTGTCACCGCCGATCGTACGGAGTTTCTCGGGGAACACGGCTCGGTTTCAACGCCCGATGCTCTGAGACGCGTCAGGCTATCCGGCCGCGCGGGCCCGGGCCTTGATCCCTGCGCGGCAATAACAACAGAAATGACGCTGGCTCCTGGTGAGGCGACAGAAGTGATCTTTGCCTTGGGTCAGGCAGATAGTTTGGAGGAGGTTCATCGACTCATTAGCGAATACACAAAAGCGCACCGAGCCCATGCGGCACTCACGCACGTGCAAGAGAAGTGGGACCGCTACCTCAACGCCTTGCAGGTGACTACGCCCGATCCGGGCATCGATCTAATGCTCAACCGTTGGTTAGTTTATCAGGTCTTGGCTTGCCGCCTTTGGGCCCGTTCCGGGTTTTACCAATCCGGCGGAGCGTATGGCTTTCGAGACCAACTGCAGGATGTGATGGCTCTGGTCTACAGCGCTCCAGCAGAGGCGCGGGCGCAGATCTTGCGATCGGCGGCACGGCAATTCGAGGAAGGCGATGTCCAGCACTGGTGGCACCCGCCGTCTGGGGTCGGCGTTCGCACTCGAATCACCGACGACCTCTATTTCCTGCCGCTCGTCGTTCACCACTACGTCGTGACAACCGGCGACACGGAGGTGTTAGATGAGGTCGTGCCGTTCATCACGTCGCCGGTACTCCGCGATGAGCAGGAAGAAGACTTCAACTTGCCCGCAGTGAGCAAGCAGACTGCCACCGTCTACGAGCACTGCCTTCGCGCACTAAAGCACGGCTATCGACTGGGTCCTCACGGATTGCCGCTCATGGGCACTGGCGATTGGAACGACGGCATGAATAACGTGGGCTCCCACGGAAGGGGCGAGAGCGTCTGGAACGGGTGGTTCTTCGTCAGCGTGTTGAATGCGTTTTCAGATTTGGCTCAGCGGTGCAGCCAAGCCGACGATGCTCAATGGTGCCGGGAGCGAGCCGAGCAGCTGCGTGTTGCTTTGGAGGCGAACGCCTGGGATGGCGCGTGGTACCGAAGGGCATATTTTGACGACGGCACTCCCTTGGGATCAGCCCAAAACGATGAATGCCAGATCGACGCTATCCCACAAGCGTGGGCGGTGATTTCCGGTGCAGCAAACACGGCGCGGACTCGGTCGGCGATGGACGCGGTCCAACAACGTCTGGTGCGTAGCGGGGACAAATTGATCCAACTGTTCGATCCGCCGTTCGACAAAGGCTCTCTTCAACCAGGCTACATCAAAGGATACGTGCCGGGCATCCGCGAGAATGGCGGCCAATATACCCACGCCGCCACTTGGGTTGCGCTGGCGACGGCCTTGCAGGGTCGCGGCGACCGCGCCATGGAACTTTGGAACCTCATTAACCCGGTCTACCATGCCACGACGGCTAAGGAAGTGCGGCACTACAAAGTTGAGCCATACGTAGTGTGCGCCGACGTGTATGGCGCCCCGCCGCACACGGGGCGCGGGGGCTGGACGTGGTACACCGGTTCCGCGAGTTGGCTTTACCGCGTCGCGATTGAAACGATTCTGGGCTTCCAATTGCGGGGCAGCACTCTTCGGATCGAGCCATGCATTCCACCCAGCTGGCCCGGATTCGAATTGAGCTACCGCCATCAGTCGGCGACATACGAAATTCTTGTAGACAACTCGGCTGGCACGGGCCGCGGCGTGCAATCAATCGAGCTTGACGGGCAACGGGTGCCGAACCACGCAGTGCCGCTCAGCGACGACGGACAGAGCCACAACGTCCGCGTGCAGTTGGGCTGATCGAGAGCAATTACTCATGGC
>JBKPGQ010000123.1:0-6319 GCA_046729455.1 Verrucomicrobiota bacterium | reverse complement strand
CCGCGCTGCCCAGGCTGCTTCGCTGTGATCGGCGCCTTGAACTTCCATGTATTGAAGATCCTTGTGAGGTTTCCAGCCTTTCTCAACGAGACGATTGAGTAACTCGCGTGCTTGTTCCCAACCGGGCTCGGCTGTGCCGGTGTCGAGCCAGATTTTCAACGGTGGCTTCTGCTCGATAGAATCGACGAGTCGATAAATTGCAAAATCGTCCCACCAGATTGACGGCGACATCACCATCAGTCGACGGAAAGCATGCGGATACAAAATTCCAATCGCAAGCGTAACGAGACCGCCCAGGGAGGAACCGCCTAACCCGGTAAATTCCGCATCCGGGTTGGTTCGATATTTTCGGTCGATGTAAGGTTTGAGTTCTTCCATGAGGAAGTATCCATACTTTCGCCCTAGACCTTTGCTGCGTTTCTTGCGTTTCGTCTTGGCATCGATCACTCCCCGCGTGGGAGAGTATTCGTGAATACGTTCCTCGCCCATGTTCGCAACTGCCACGACGATGAGGGGTTCGATAAGGCTCTCTTTGATTAAGCGTTCGGCGGTTTCGTCCACGCCCCATTCCACGCCTGAAAACGACGTCGCCGCATCGAAAACGTTTTGGCCGTCATGCAAATAGAGCACTGGATAACGCCGTCGGGAGAGACGCCGGTAACCGCGGGGCAGATAAACCAGGATGTCGCGTCGGTTTTCGAGAATCTTCGACGGAAATCCACGGTGTCGTTTAATGTTTCCGGTAAGCGTATGTTTGGCCATCGAAAAACGAGACGCTTCGCCGAAGATCAAACGTAGCGCAAGCTTCTCAACTCTACCGATAGGGCGGATTCGTCTTTTGGCGAGCTTGCGATTTAGCCGTCCCGCAACCAAGATGGACGGGCCATTTCGATGAACGAACGTTACATTAAGTGGTACACGCCGTGGCTCAGCCGCGAATTTGAAATGCTTGTATTCGGAAACGGTGGCGGCCTGCCGCTGATTCTCTTCCCGACCTCGTTTGGAAGTTATTATCAAAACAAGGATTTTGGCCTGGTCGGTTCTGTAAGCGGCCATGTCGATGCGGGCAGAGTGACGGTCTACTGCCCGGACGCGATCGACCTGGAAAGTTTTTACAATAAGTCGATTCATCCGGTCGATCGGATGCGCACACATAATGCGTATGAAAACGTGATCGTGCGCGACGTGTTCGATTTCGCGCGCCGCGAATGTAACTCTCATCGTGTGGCAGTCTGCGGAGCCAGTCTGGGTGCCTATCACGCGGCAAATATTGCGTTCCGCCATCCAGACGCCGTCAGTCATCTCATCAGCTTGAGCGGATCTTTCGACATCAGCTCATTTTTCGACGGCCATCACGACGACAACATTTACTTCAACAGTCCCTACGAATACCTGCCGAACATACCCGACCCATGGAAATACAATCACATGGGAATCATCCTCGGCACTGGTGAATGGGATAACACACGCCATGAATCCTATCGATTGTCTGAGATCTTGAATTCAAAGGGCGTAAAGCACTGGCTCGACGATGGAAAATGGCGCGGCCACGATTGGAACTACTGGCGCGACATGCTGCCGTATTATTTGTCGAAGTTGTGATACTCTGTTCTTCCGTCATCCCGAGCGAAGTCGAGGGATCCCGCAGCGTTACCATCGGTTGCTTCACGGGATTCCTCGACTACGCTTCGCTCCGCTCGGAATGACACAAAGGCAATTATGAAACTGGTGATAGCTGCCACCGGCGCCAGCGGAGCGATCTATCTGCAAAGATTGCTTGCGCAGATTGATTGTGCGGCGCACGAGGTTCATCTAGTCATGAGCGCGCCCGCAACTGAGGTTGCGAAGCAGGAGCTCGATGATTTCAAAGTTCCTTCAAATGTGTCGCAGCATTCTGAAAATGACATGAACGTGCCATTCGTTAGCGGCTCCGCGCGTTTTGACGCAATGGTGATCGTCCCGTGTTCGATGGCAACGCTGGGTCGAATCGCTTCGGGTTCCAGCGACAGTGCGCTGTTGCGGGCAGCGGACGTTTTTTTGAAGGAGCGGCGGAAATTAATCCTCGTTCCCAGGGAGACACCGTGGAATTTGGTTCACGCCCGCAATGTGGTGACGCTGCTCGAAGCCGGCGCGATTGTGCTGCCGGCGATTCCCTCGTTCTACAGCCGTCCCGGTTCCGTAACCGCAGTCGTTGACACAGTGGTTTGGCGTATTCTCGACCAAATTGGGCTGCCGAGCGCCCACACGTATCGTTGGAGAGAGAAGAGCGTCGTGGCGAAACGCAAGAAAAATTGAAGATCGAAGGTTGGCTCGCGCGATGGTTGATCGCGTTCGGATTCTGGCTGCTGCAGATTTGGGCGCGTACGCTGCGTTATGAAGTCGATGACCGAGCGGGCGTCGTCGGCAAACCGGTGACGGAAAATTATATCGGCGCGCTCTGGCACAATCGATTGTTGATTTTTCCGCTGGTTTTGCGGCGGTTTTTACCAAATCGCGATGGTGCAGCCCTCATTAGCGCCAGTCGTGATGGCGATTTACTCGCCGATGCAATCCATCGCTTTGGCTACGATGTGGTTCGCGGTTCGAGTTCCCGGCTGGGAGCGAGCGCAATTCTTCAGCTGACGGAAGTGCTTGCGTCCGGTCGCGATGTGGTGATCACTCCGGACGGCCCGCGTGGCCCGGCATACGAACTTGGTCCAGGGATTATTTTTCTTGCCCAGAGATCAGGTGCTGCCGTGTTGCCGATGAATCTGGAATTCTCGCATTGCTGGCGGCTGGGAAGTTGGGACCGGTTCATCGTGCCTCGACCATTTTCCAAAGTACGTGTGCTGGTTAGCCAGCTGCATCGTGTCGGGCCAACTAACACGCCGGAGGAATTTGAAGCTGAACGCCTGAGCCTGCAGAACGCCATGATGGCGCTGGTTGAAATGCGTTGAACATGATGAAAGCGGCGCTCTGTCGCTTGGATGCGTTTGGAAAAGGTGCATTCGATTTTTAGAAGCAGACCATGCTTGCATCGCGGGCACTCGCAAGCACGGTTGCCTGCCTCACTATGCCCAACCTCATTGATGGACGCGCGATCGCGCAGAAAGTCTATATCGATCTTCGTCGCGAGATCGCGGAACTAAAAGCAAAAGGCGTCACGCCGGGCCTTGCCGTGGTTCTCGTAGGCGACGACCCAGCATCGCGCGCTTACGTGCGCTCGAAGGACAAGATGTGTCGCGAGCTTGGATTGCACTCATTGAAATTGGAATTACCGGCATCGACCACTCAGAGGGAGCTTCTCAACCGCGTCGAGGAATTGAACGCCGACTCGAACATTCATGGGATCCTTGTTCAATCACCGCCGCCAGCGCATATCGACGAAGCAGCAATCGTGCGCGCGCTTGATCCGCGCAAAGATGTGGACGGATTCCATCCGGAAAACGTCGCAAAACTCGTGCTCGACGATCCCACCGGCTTTGTGCCGTGCACGCCGCTGGGCGTCCAGCGGCTGCTAATAGAAAGCAAAATCAACATCAACGGCACGCACGTTGTGGTTCTTGGCCGCAGCATGATCGTGGGAAAACCGCTGGCCCTGCTTCTCATGCAGAAAAACGAGAAGGCTAACGCCACAGTTACTGTCGTGCATTCGCGCAGTCGGGATCTCGTGGAGATTACCCGCTCGGCCGACATCATTATTGCGGCAATCGGTCGCGCTGGATTTCTCAAAGCCGATCACGTGCGTGACGGCGCCGTCGTCATCGATGTTGGCATTAATCGCGTGGAGGACGCAGCAAATGAGCGTGGCTATCGCCTGGTGGGCGACGTCGCATTTGATGAAGTATCAAAGAAAACGAGCGCGATTACGCCTGTCCCCGGAGGAGTGGGGCCGATGACCATCGCGATGCTGATATCAAACACGGTCAAAGCGGCTCGGCAATCGCTGTGAACTGTGCTTTGGCCATGTCCAATTCAGACGGCCCACAGGGCCGTGGCTACAACTTAGGTGAAACAATTTTCGCGGTGAGCAATTTCAAGATTGACGGATTGATTTGCGCCGCGTGAACAGATAGAGAACCGATGCGAGGATATAAAACCGCAGCGCGCGCTATTCGATTGATCCAGAGTCTTCCCCGATACATTTCGGCGGAGGCACGAGCGAATTCGCGCAGTGCTAATTGTCGATCTTCGCCTCTCATGATTTTTGCAATCGCGCCTGCAGCGAGTTCTCCCGAGCGAAGTGCGTAATAGATTCCTTCGCCGGTAAAAGGCTCCACGACGCGGACAGCGTCGCCAACGAAAAGAAGATTTTCGTGGGCGCAAGCAACAGGAGCACGTGTGAGCGGTGTGATGGTGCGCCAGGGTTGATTGGCGGGGATTTCGAAGTGTCGCTGTGCCCATTGACGCAGCGTGGAAATAGTGGGTGGCATGCCCACGAGGCAAAGGTTGAGCTCCGTTTCATTCACCGGAGCCTGACCTGAGTAACCTTCTCGAAGAAATTGCAGCACGATGCGTTTGCCAAAATTTGGTGGAAGGGGGATGTGAGCTTGCAATGCGACGCGTTCGCGTGCTGGGCGGGGCAGCAAATTTCGCAGCCGCGCAACCGTGGAATTTCGTCCATCTGCGCCAATTAATGTTCGCGCACGAAAATTTTCGCCACGGGCAGTCACAATTTTCCAACCCCCTTCGTGGACCAACTCTGTGACAGTTATTTTCTCGCGAACTTGCGCGCCAAGTTCGCGAGCGCGTTTGAGCAGGAGATCATCGAAAAGGCTGCGTTTTATCGACAACTCGCAATCCTCTCCGGTTGCAAGATCGACAACAAGTTTGTGGCCGTCGATCGCGATGAACTCGACTGAGGTGAGTTTGGAATGCGGCAAATCGCGAACCTGCTGCGCGAGACTGAGGCGCCCCAATACAGGCCAGGAAGATGGGTTCAAACAATCGCCGCACACTTTTTCTCGTGGAAATCTTTCCCGCTCGAGAACAAGCGTTTCCAAACCAGCCAAGGCACAAAACGCTGCACAGCTCGATCCAGCCGGGCCGCCGCCGATAATTGCGACATCGAAAATTTCCATCGCCAGATCAAACACTGATCAGTGAACGGTGATCAGCGATCAGTATTTCCGTTCACCAATCACTGATCACATGTACCGCTCCGATGTCCATGCCGCCTGTTGAGAACTGGCGCGCGATGTAATAGCAGAGCAGATTGATAGCATGAGCTGGTCCCTCCCAATCTTCCGCATCGCCGGCATCCAATTGCGGATTCACATCACGTTCCTACTACTGATTGCCTGGCTGGCTTTCGGCTATTATGCGCAAGGCGGTTCTGCGGTGGCGGCGAGCCGCGTGATATTTGTTTTGCTCCTTTTCCTTTGCGTGGTGTTGCACGAGTTCGGGCACGCGTTCGCTGCGAAGGCGTTCGGGATCAATACACCCGACATCACATTACTGCCGATCGGCGGAGTGGCGCGCCTTGAACGAATGCCAGAGGAACCGGTGCAGGAGCTAATCATCGCAGTGGCCGGGCCTTTAGTGAATGTGGTGATTGCGCTCGGTTTGTTTGTGGCAGGCGGATCGCAAGCGTTGCTCAATCCGTCGACTGTCGAAGGCGGCGGTCTCGTTGCGCAATTGTTAACGATTAACATCATGCTGGTGCTTTTTAATTTGCTGCCGGCATTCCCAATGGACGGTGGCCGCGTCTTGCGCGCGCTACTTGCCACGCGGATGAGCTATGCACGCGCCACACAAGTCGCCGCGAACGTCGGCCAGGGTTTTGCATTCGTCTTCGGATTCATCGGGTTGCTGTGGAATCCGTTTCTGCTCTTCATCGCGCTTTTCGTTTATATCGGTGCGTCTCAAGAAGCCGCCCTGGCGCAGATGAAAGATGTCTCGCGCCGGTTTCCGGTCTCCAGCGCTATGGTGCGGGAGTTTCGCACGCTTACGGAAGACGCCAGCTTGCAGGAAGCGGTAGATGCGTTGCTTGCGACTTCGCAGCACGATTTTCCTGTCGTCAGTGATATCGGCGACGTCGCCGGTTTGTTGACGCGTCAGGATCTGATTGGTGCGTTACGCAAAAATGATCCTGCGCTTCGCGTAGGCGACGTGATGCGCCGGGATATTCCCACGGTGACCACCGGAACGCGCTTCGAAGACGCATTCCGCATCATGCAGGAATGCAATTGCCCGGCAGTGCCGGTGCTGGATCGGATGAAGCGCCTGGTCGGTTTACTCACGCCGGAAAACGTGACTGAGCTAATGATGGTGCAATCGGCGATGCCCCAACGGCGGGTTTTGTAAACTGCAATGGAACGGCGTGCAGAGGACTGCCCGC
>JBKPGQ010000122.1:0-1528 GCA_046729455.1 Verrucomicrobiota bacterium | reverse complement strand
CGGAATGATAAGATCGACGATCTGCGCCGTCTCTACGCCGAGAGCGCATTTGCGGAAGAGATAGGTTAGCGGGTCCGGCGTTTTGTAATCGGTAACTTGCAGAATTCCCTGATCGACCGCGAAAATGACGATCTTGCTGGGCCGGTCGGTCTTGTAGCCGATGTGCAACGGTTCGCCCGGTTTCGTTTTTGCTGCAGCCTGGAGATCGATCTTGAGTCTGCGCTTTTCGATATTGGCCGTGAACGGGACGACCCCGTAGCTGAGCGGGCTGACGAAAATTTCTTTGGAATCAAGCGCCCGCACAAACGCAACATTGACGTAACCGGTGCCTTCAAAATTTTGAGGCAGGCGAATGTGCTGGATGCTGCTGGGGGTGTTGGTTTGGAACCAGCTGTAGGCGTAAACCTTTTCCCGTTCGATTGTGATGAGACCGTAGCCGCTGTATGGCGCGGTCACGCTTAACTCAATTTCATCCCCGGCGCGATACTCCTTGGCGTTAAGTTTGATCTCCAGCTCTGCGTTTTTCTCGAGGGCGCCGGTCATTGCAGCGTGACCCACGACCGAGAACCGGAACTTGCTGAGAGTGCGATTCTGATCGTCGCGCAGTTCGAGCACATAAGTGCCGGGCTCCTCGGTTGGAAGAGCGTAATGATAACCGTTTGCTGCCACCGAGATTTTTTCTGATTTGGCGGGACGCTCTTTCAGGACTGACTCATAAACATAATTGCCATTTTCCTGCTTCTTCAGCACGGAAACATATTCCTGCGCGATGAGGTTAAGGCTGATGTTTTCGATTGCGATGCGGTTTAGTTGTGGATCCACTGCGACTAGATCGACGCCGCGCGGTTTGTTCATCTCGATATAACGCAGGTCGCCATCGGCTTTGTAGCCGATCACGTAAGGCAGGGCGGAAACGAGTGCGCTGACGTCGCCTGTGACGCTCCTCCCACCTTCACCTTCGAAACCCTCCGCAATGAATCGCATCGCGTAAGTTGCGTCGGCGAACCGTTCGAGTTGCAAATCAAAATCCGCGTGGCCTTCGCCATCGGTTTTCTGTTCACCGAGATCAACCGTTTGCTCCGTTCGAGATTTGTTTTCTTCAAACAGCGGGTCGAAAAAGGTGAAGTCGCGAAACTCCGGAAATGAAAATGCCGCCGGCGCGAGCTCAACCTTGCCTGTCACACGTCGATCCGTAGCAGGCGTGCCGTAAAGATTAGCCAGCGCAACAGATGCGTGCATTTCCTTAGGGTGAATCCAGCCGCGCGGCGCACCTTTGGAAAGCTGCGTCTCGATTTTCATGCGATCGGGGAGAAACTCTTTCACCTGCGCCGTGGCGGAACCGAGCAAACTCGAGCGCTTGTTATTTTTGATCAGGTAGACGTTGAACGTGTAGAGGCCGGTCGGCGATTCATTGGCGGTTTGATAGCTGAGTTCGGCAAAGCCAGTCTCCGGCAAAGTGAGTTTCTTTGTCTGCACGGGCAGATCGCGTGCATCTACCACTTCGGTTTCAATGGGCAAACCTTTGAGG
>JBKPGQ010000121.1:0-3278 GCA_046729455.1 Verrucomicrobiota bacterium | reverse complement strand
TCGTAAAACATTCCATTGATCGTGAAATCCCGGCGCCGGGCATCCTCTTCGGGCGATGAAAAATGGACGGCGGTCGGATGCCTTCCGTCGATGTAAGCCTCATCGGACCGAAACGTCGCCACCTCAAATTGGAAATCGTTTTGCAGTACGATGATTACGCCAAAATGCGCACCGACCGCATAGGTTCGCGGAAAAAGTCTCTGCACCACTTCCGGTCGCGCGTTGGTGGCGATGTCGTAGTCCTTCGGCGCCAAACCGCGGACCATGTCGCGCACACAGCCACCGGCGAAGTACGCGACGTGCTCCTCCTCGCGCAGGCGTGCAGCGACTTTGCGCGCCGCTTCTTCCATCGGGGAAGGTTTCATCCGGGCACTGTAGCCGCGTGGCCACGTGAAGCGCAACGCATCACCGAGCGCGGCGTCCTATCCGCCGTTCTTTTGCTTCCAGAACGAATGAATAATAAACAATACCACCGCAACCGAGATGCAGGAGTCGGCAACATTAAAAGCCGGCCAGGGATGCGCATACGGGACGTGCAAATCGAAAAGGAGAAAATCGATCACGTGCCCGTAAAGAAGCCGATCGGTAAGATTTCCCACGATCCCGGCCAGAAGAAGCGCCAGCGAAAGGTCACGCCAACGATCAGGTGTTCGCGCTCGCAATAGGAGGCCCAAAACAACCACAAGCGCAACGCACGAAATGGCGATGAAAAAGGTGTTGTTGCCTCTGAAAGATCCGAACGCTGCGCCCGTATTGGTCACGTTAACCAGGCTGAAAAAATCGGCGATCAGAATACGCGGCTCATCAGGACTGAGGAATCGCAGGACCAGCTGCTTGGTGAGTTGATCCAGTGCGTAGAGCGGAAGCGAGAAGAAAAGAATGAATTTCACGTCTTTCGGCCCTTTGTGTCATGTCGAGCGAAGTCGAGACATCTCTAATTGGATTTCTGTTTCTGAGATTCCTCGACTCCGTTGCGCTTTCGCTCCTCTGCGCTCGGAATGACAAAAAAGGATCATCGGGCTTTCTCTGATACAGCGCTGACCACGCTTTCGCATCGGTCGCACAAATCGGGGTGCTCCTTGCTTGTGCCAACAGCTGGCCGGTGACGCCAGCAACGGGCGCATTTCTTGTATGCGGTTTTGGTGACCGACGCGCTCGCTTCGTCTGCCTGGTGAATCGTCAGATCACTCAGAATGAAAAATTCCTCCAGCTCCTCCTTGCTGATTTTTGTCGTGACATCGGAGTTTGAATGTAAAACAACCGCCGCCTCCAGAGCATTTCCGATCAGTTTCTCTTGACGCGCCCGCTCAATTGCCTGGCCAATTACGCCGCGCAATTTCAAAAGCTCGGCAACCTGATTGCCTGCTTCATGTTGCCGATCTCGCGCCTCCGGAAATTCCTCCAGGTGAACTGACCCGCCCAAGGCGGAATGTCGCCACGATTCCTCTGCGGTAAATGCGAGGACCGGCGCGAGCAATCGGCACAAGCCGCCGAAAATTTCGTGCATAACCGTTTGTGTTGCGCGACGCCGGGGAGAATCTGCCGCATCGCAATACATTCGGTCCTTGGTAATGTCGATATAGAGGCTGCTCAGATCGACGGCGCAAAACTGGTTCAGCGCGTGATAAACCTTGTGAAACTCGAACGCTTCGTATGCCGATCGGCAATCAGTGATCACGTCGTTCAAACGCTCCAAAATCCAGCGATCGATCAACGTTGCAACCGTTGGTGTTGACTGCAGCCCGCCGCGGTCAACGCCCGCGGCCACAGGGAAATCATAAAGATTTCCCAGCAGAATACGCAGCGTGTTTCGAATCCGGCGATAGGTATCGCCGAGGCGCGTAAAAATTTCCTCTGAAAACGGAACATCAGCAGTGTAATCGATGCTGCTCGCCCACAAACGAACGAGGTCCGCGCCGTGTTCGTTTACAAAATGGCCCGCATCTACAGGCTTTTCGTAAGCACTGGATTTGGAAATTTTCTTTCCGTCGAGGTCGACAACGAAACCGTGCGTTACGCAAGTTTTGTACGGCGCGCGATTATTCAGCGCGATGCTCGTCAGGAGCGACGATTGAAACCAGCCACGATGCTGGTCGGTTGCTTCTAGATACATATCGGCTGGATCGCGCAGCTCCGGGAGCAGCGCGCAGACCGCCTTGTGCGAAACGCCGCTGTCGATCCAAACGTCGATCGTATCGTTGCGTTTCGTTGTACCGGTCGGAAGACCAAGTTTTTGGGCAAGATCGGCATCGCTCAACTCAAACCAAATGTTTGAGCCCCGGTCAGCGACAAGATCGGCCAGTCTCCGAATAACTTTTGCGTCGAGAATTACTTTTCCATCCTTGGAATAGAAAACAGGCAGCGGCACGCCCCAGCTTCGTTGGCGCGAAATCACCCAATCGGGACGAGATTCAACCGTGCCCGCTATGCGATTTTCGCCCCACGCCGGAATCCATTTCACTTCATTGTGAATGGCATTGAGTGCTTTCCCGCGCAGCTCATCGATCCGAATGAAGAACTGCTCAACATTGCGGAAGATGATCGGTGTTTTCGAACGCCAACAATACGGGTAGGAGTGATGAAAATTCTGTTGCCCGAGCAACATTCCCCGCTCCCACAGCAAATTGATAATATCCGTATTAGCATCGAATACGTATTTCCCAGTGAGATTTGGCAGGCTTGCTTCATCAGTAAAGCGTCCGTGATCGTCCACCGGCGAAAGAATTTCCAATCCGTTGGCCCTGCCTAACCAGTAATCGTCCTCGCCGTGACCGGGGGCGATGTGCACCAGGCCTGTGCCGGTGTCCATGGTCACGAAATCAGCTGCGAGTATGCTTGATTTTCGATCGAGGAATGGATGTTGCGCCTGAAGCCTGACCAGCTGCTTGCCAACACCAAGAGTCGATTCTTACGATTCGACAAAACCAGTTTTTTCAATGAATTGGTCGCGAAGCTTGCGAGCGACAATTATTCGCTCGTCCTGATTGCCCAAAATTTCGTATTCGGCGTCAGGATCAACTGCGATCGCCAGATTTGCGGGCAATGTCCAGGGGGTGGTTGTCCAAATCGCGATGCTTACCGGCTTATCAGTTGGTAAGCCGAGCTTCGACACTTGGTCGGGGGAAAGCGGGAATCGCACGTAAACCGCGGTATCGTTGCGTTCCTGATATTCGACCTCAGCTTCGGCGAGCGCAGTTTGCGCGCCTGTACTCCAAAAAACCGGCTTCTTAGATTGATAAACAAAACCTTCCTCGACGAATACGGCGAAAGCGCGCAAG
>JBKPGQ010000120.1:0-3518 GCA_046729455.1 Verrucomicrobiota bacterium | reverse complement strand
GATCCAGAAAAAGAAAGGCCCACCTCCCTCGCGAATTTTCTCGAATGCCTCTGCGGTTGCGTCATAAATCTGCTGGACGTCTTGTCCTTCGATTCGCCGCCAGTTGTCAGGCTCGAGAATTTTGAGCGCCAGCGGATTGTTCTTCCGCGTCGGCATACTGATGCCGTAGCCGTTATCTTCGACGAGGAAAAGCATGGGAAGTTTCTTCTCCCTGGCGAAACAGAGCGCCTCAAAAAAATCTCCCTGGCGCGTCGCAGCATCGCCCACCGTGGTGACGACGAGATTTCTTTTACCGTCTAGCTGAATGCCCCAGGCGATGCCACATGCGGGAAGCAACTGCGAACCGGTAGGCGTCGGGACACTCCAGATGTGCAAATCTGCATTACTGTAGTGCGACGGCATCTGCCGGCCGCCGCTTCCGGTATTGCGCTTCGCAAAATATTCGAGGCCAAGCAGGCGCGTTGTCATTCCGCGTCCAAGAACGAGACCGCGGTCGCGATAATACGAGACGATGTAATCGTCCGGTTCCATTTGGATCGAGACCGCCGCGAGCGCTTCGTGGCCCATTCCGGAAACATGAAAATGCCCTTTGCCCTGACGATTCAGATTCTGCTCACGCAGGTCCGCATGGCGACTCTCCAGAATCGTGGTTAAGAGTCGCAGTTTATCTTCCTTGCTGAGCGCGGGCATACGGCATGATCTTACACGGCACTTACAGATCGACAATTACACGGATTTGTCTCGAATAGAAAATGCACACCGAAAGGACAACATCAAAATTGGGAGTGATCGAGCGCTACCGGGAATATCTTCCCGTCACTGAATCGACGCGGATTGTTTCTTTGGGCGAGGGGACTACCCCGCTGGTGTATTGCCCGCGATTGAGCAAACGCGTGGGCCGAGCCGTTTTCGTCAAAAACGAAGGCGTAAATCCAACAGGCTCCTTCAAGGATCGCGGCATGACGGTGGCAGTATCTAAAGCGATGGAGCGCAACGCAAAAGCTCTCATTTGCGCCTCAACAGGGAATACATCAGCTTCAGCGGCGGCCTATGCAGCGCACGCCGGGATCTCGTGTGCGGTGGTCTTACCCGCTGGTAAGATTGCAAGAGGTAAATTGCTGCAAGCTTTCGCTTGCGGAGCAAAAATTGTCGCCTTGGAAGGAAACTTCGACGACGCGCTGCGGATCGTTCGGGAGCTTGGAGAACAACGTGATCTCGCCGTTGTAAATTCGATTAATCCCGATCGGATTGCGGGACAAAAGACTGCCGCGTTTGAAATTGTTGATGATCTAGGCGACGCGCCCGATTTTCATCTGTTGCCTGTGGGCAACGCTGGAAACATCACAGCGTATTGGGCGGGCTATCGAGAATATCATGCGCGTGGAAGATCGACAAAGTTGCCGGCGATGATCGGATTTCAAGCCGCCGACGCTGCTCCAATTTTTTACAATCGCGTCGTTGAAAAACCGGAGACCGTGGCGTCCGCGATTCGAATTGGCAATCCGGCAAGCTGGAAACAGGCCCGCGCGGCAGTTACCGAATCACATGGCGCGATTGACGTTGTTAGCGACGAAGAAATTCTTGCGGCGCAGATGTGGCTGGCGCAGCACGAGGGAATTTTTGTCGAACCGGCAAGTGCGGCCCCGATTGCCGGGCTTTTTAAATGCTACGATTCTAAAGAGGCAGCGTATTCATTTCAGAAGATCCCAAAGCAGAGCCGAATTGTTTGCACCGTCACCGGACACGGCCTAAAAGATCCCGAGGTGATCACCGAGCAGATCAAGGAATTGAAATCCGTCCCGGCGACCATGAATGATGTGCGACGCGCGGCTGGACTCTAGTTGAGACGCGCGTCCTAAGCATTACGACGCAAACCAAGTCTTAGTTTGTTTTGGCACTTCTCGTTCCTGTTCCGTAATCTATTCACGTCATGCGCCTGATCGTTCAAAAATATGGCGGGACTTCCGTCGGGACACCGGAGCGAATTTGTAAAGTGGCCCGCCGAATTCTTGAGACCCAGCGTAAGGGCTGTCGGGTTGTCGCAGTCATCTCAGCGATGGCGGGCGTAACTGATCAATTAATCAAGCTTGCCAAAGCTGTCTCGCCACACCCGACAGAGCGCGAGCTTGATATCTTGCTTGCCACCGGCGAACAAGCCGCCACCGCATTGACTGCGATGGCCGTCAACGCGCTGGGCGGAACAGCTATTTCGTTGACCGGCGCTCAGGCGGGAATCTTAACCGACCATCATCACAGCAAGGCGCGAATCGCGAACATCAGTCCAAAGCAGATTCATGAGATGCTGTCGGAGGATTACATCGTAATCGTGGCTGGTTTTCAGGGTCAGACACCGGAAGGCGATATCACCACGCTTGGCCGCGGCGGCTCGGATTTAACTGCGATTGCGCTGGCGGGCGCGTTGAACGCCGATGCCTGCCAGATTTTTACCGATGTTGATGGTGTGTTCACGTGTGACCCGCGCGTCGTCAAAGATGCGAAAAAAGTTAGTGAGATTGCCTACGACGAGATGCTCGAGATGGCGGGTAGCGGCGCCAACGTAATGCAATCGCGCGCGGTGGAGTTTGCCAAGAAATTCGGCGTCGAATTCGAAGTGCGATCAAGCTTTACGAAGAAGCGCGGGACAGTCGCCAAAGAAGAGACTCCCAGCATGGAAGACGTGTTGGTTCGCGGGATTAGTCTCGACCGGCACCAAGCGAAGCTAAGCATCGCAGGCGTGCGCGACGAGCCGGGAATGACTGCGCGAATTTTTTCCAATATCGCCGCAGCGCATATCATCGTTGATATGATCGTGCAAAGTGCCTCCATCGGCGGAACGACTGACGTTTCATTCACGATTCATGAGGACGAACTGGAAAACGCCCGTACCATCCTGATGCCGGTGATCGGTCAGATCGGCGCGAAGCGATTGAACACTTCCGCTGGCATGGCCAAGCTGAGCGTCGTTGGAATCGGAATGCGATCGCACTCAGGAGTAGCAGCGCGAATGTTCGAATGCCTGGGGAAAAACGGAATTAACATTGAGCTGGTTTCGACCTCCGAGATCAAGATCGCGGTGATCATCGATGAAAAAGACGCCGAACGCGCTGCGCAATTGATCCATGCCGAATTTGGTCTCGCGCGATTGGTGCCTGCTGCCTCCGCAACGCGGACACTCGTTTAATCAATTCTTACAACAGGCTGTAGGCCCGAGGTCCTGGTCTGTGAACGGAGGGCTCACTGACTTCCCAATCAGATTTTTGCACTCGCATCATGTCGCAGTTGCCCCTAAAAGGAATTTCCAATGATTCTGCATTTTTCGGACTTCTCCCCAAAAAGCGGCCGGATTAGATCGGAAAAACCCGTAATTAAAGGCGGGATTTTCCCGTCGACTTCTCGTTAGGTCAGAATCGGATGACTGTTGCACTTCGCGAAGTTACGAAGGAAGATCTGCCGATTTTTTTTGAGCATCAGCTGGATGCCGAGGCGACACGTATGGCGGCGTTCCCCAGCCGCGACCG
>JBKPGQ010000119.1:0-1182 GCA_046729455.1 Verrucomicrobiota bacterium | reverse complement strand
TTAAGGCGAGTCCCAATGTTGCGGTCAGGGCGAGAATGCTCGTGCGGCGCCTTGCAATCGGTACAACCCTGATTGTTTCCTTGCGCCGCACACTTTGCCGATATTGCGTAGGTGCTTCATATGGATGTAGAGGCCGCGGCTCCGTAACTTCGGGCTGCACTTGCGCGGCAATTTCAACGGCCATTAAATTGAGTAAAACATTGCGAGCATTCGAGCGCTCTTCCTCGGTAAACTCTCGAGTTCCATGGATGGCCCGCAGATAAAGGCTCACCCGCTCGTCGAGTGTCGGAATGGGCAATACGTCATCCCCAACATTTGCCTGTCTCTCGTTCGCTTCGAGAGCAAGTTGATAGAATTGGGATCTCGTTGTCATTTTTTCATTACCAAAGGCGTCAACTTTGGAGATTAGCCTTGCTGGAGTCCATAGGGGGCATCTGTTGTTGGACCTGCTGGCGTGCGACTCGCGCAAAAACAGCCTCAAGATCCGTAGCGTCGAGGCCATTCTGGCGCATCAGTCGCTGAACCCAGTTCAGCAGACGCTTTTTCGCGTTCTCGACCCGATCGTCGGACCATGGCGGCGGAGAAAACTCCGCGTTGAGAATCGTGACAAGTCTTCCCACAGGCCAGCGCGAGCCGTGTGATCCTTCGAGCACCCCAGGGACTTTGGCCAACATCCCTAAAAGCTTGCAAACGTCATCGTCCGGCCGAAACGTTCGCTCGGCAGTTATGAGCACACCGCGCCAGATGTTGACGGCATCAGCTTGCCCTAAGCGGCCTTCATCGGGGCCCGTCTCGATATCTGCGAACTCCGACGGCTGCACCAGTGGACGCCCCACACGCGGCGTAGCTCGTCCCCATCGGCGTCTCCGAATGTCTTCGCAGCGATGAGCCAACGCACGAGGGCCTCCAACCTCTCTGATCAGCCATATTACACGGCCATCATTTTCTGGAACGTGAGGATCAATCGTCCAGTCATTTGGATCATGAAAACTACTCCCCTGCACTGCGTCACTAGGATCAGGCACGGTGATCGTTCCAATAAGTTTTGCCCATACTTCGCTGACCAACTCTTCGGAGCTTATGTCGGAAGCGTCCTCGGGCTTGCTACGGAGATAGTGGCGGCACAATCCACCTATCTCACGAAAAACAAACGCTTGATGCGCCTGAGGCAGCGTCCATAGG
>JBKPGQ010000118.1:0-3625 GCA_046729455.1 Verrucomicrobiota bacterium | reverse complement strand
GACACGGAGTCGCTTCGCTTCGCGTTCGCCACCACCACTTCCGAAGATATGGTAACGTTTGCCGTCAGACGGAGAGATGAAGTAACTCATATTTTCGATGAGCCCGAGCACCGGCACGTTGACCTTCTCGAACATGGTAGCCGCCTTGCGAGCATCGATGAGCGCAACTTCCTGAGGCGTGGTTACCACAATTGCGCCGGAAAGTGCGACCGTCTGGACAATCGTAAGCTGGATGTCACCAGTGCCAGGAGGCAAGTCGAGGACTAGATAATCTAGTTCGCCCCATTCCACCTGTCGTAAAAATTGTTGAGTGTAACGCGTCACCATTGGTCCGCGCAAAATCGCCGGTGACGTGTCGTCGAGCAGAAATCCCATCGACATGAGCCGTAATCCGTATTGCTCAATCGGGACGATCTTGTTTTCTTCCGTCGCCATTGGTCGCTCGCGCGTGCCGAACATTAATGAAATGCTCGGACCATAGATGTCGCAATCGCACAAGCCAACGCTTGCCCTGGTTTGCTCCAAAGCAACTGCCAGATTTGCTGCAATAGTCGATTTGCCGACGCCGCCTTTGCCGCTTGCCACCGCGATCACATGCTTGATCCCTGGAATTCGGGTCGCGCCCATGCCGGCGCCCGCGCCTGCGGGCGGCGCGTGAATGTCGATCAAAACTTTCGCATCCTGAACACCGTCGATCCTGCGCAGCGCTTTTTCGGCGTCGTTCTTAATTGCCGCCGGAACATTCGGATCGTTCGTCGCCAGTGCGATCTGCACTTTCACCTCGCCGTTCTCGATGGAGACAGATTTCACAAGGCCGAATGAGACAATGTCGCGAGTGAAGCCGGGATATTTCACTGACTTCAAAGCGTTCTTCACCTGTTCCTCAGAAATCGTCATGCCTACAACTTAGCTGCGGAGGGCCACCCGTAAAACGCGCTCTGTTAGAGCGATCGAATCTGGGGAGCACATGCTGCTAGCCTGTAGTTCGCGGCAGCTTGCCGCGAACATTTGTTAATCGCGCGACGTGAATGGTGCCTCGGTGCGTTCGGCAAGCTGCCGAATGCTGCAGGCTGGCAGACTGCGCTCCCCAGAATAAATACAGTGCTTATCGGTCCTGATAATCCAGTTTGTAGCGAATCTGATACTCGTTTCCGCCAGAGAAGCGGGAAGGCTGCTCGGCCCCTTTCGCTACAAAGTCTGGGCTTTGCCAGTCGGACCAGGCGCGGTATTTCGCCCGCATTGGATTGGCCGGCAGCTTGAGCCGGAAAATTCGGTCTGTGTCGCCGGGAAATTTCAACACGAAGAGCCGTTGCGAAGTACGGAAATAGAGTTCGACGTAACCCGCACGCACTCCTGAGTCTTGAGGCGCGTCGGTGTGCCAGTAACCTGGCATTGCGTTGCGGTCTGTATCGAGCTCCAGCTGAACGTTCGTAAGACTTTCGACGGACTCCCCAGCTGGCGGTTTCACTTCAAACTCGAGCAGCGGCGTTGGGCCGTTGATGTTCAAAACATGCGGTTGACCGGCATACCAAATTCCGAAACCGGACACAGCAGTGACAACGATCGACAAACAAACCGCGACCAACCCAACAAATAGCAACGCGCCTCTTATGCCGCGCCAGTACAGCGCGAGGAGGATTGAGATCGGCGTAACGATTGCCGCAACCAGCAGCGCGATGGCAGCGGCAAAATAGCCGGCGCCACCCTCAAACGTAGAGACATGAAGTGCAGCGGCCAGAGCCCCGCCAAGAAGAAAGCCGAGAAAAAGGCCAGCTGCTAGACCAAGGATTCCCGCGAGGATTCCGAAAAGAATTGCGCTGACGGAAAGTTTTTTCGTCGCCGGTTGCACGAGAGTGGTCAGGGCGAATTGGCCGGAACCGGACTCTGGAGAAGGTCGATCCGCTGATGCGTCTTTGTGATCTCTACGACGAGACCCGAATAGTTCCATCGACCAAGTGACTTGTTTGCTGCCACGTAAATCGTCCCTTTTCCATTTGGGCCGGAAATTGGAATCGACAGGTTCGCTTCCCCGGATGCGCCGTTCACGTTTGTGTTCCCTGAGACAAGAAATCCTTCTTTGATCGGTGAGCCGAAAATCTCGATTACGGCAGAGTTCGCCTTGGCTCGCGCCAAAGCGTCTTTGTAAACGTCAGTGGATTTCATAGCGCTGAACACGATCAACGCGATCGAGCCAACAAAAACGACGAACAATACTGCGATGCTGAGGCAGCCAGCCGGCACGAACCACTTCCAGTTTCGTTTCCACCAGTTGGGTCTTGGTGTTAGAGAAATCGCCGAATTCTGCTCCACGGCGTCTTTCTACTTCAGCCGCGAAGCTTTGTGCAATCATTCCTTGTAACTTGTGCATCGTCCAAGCTTGACGGGTCTAGTCACTGTTTTGCAGGATGGCCGCCATGAAAATACAGTCCTTTCTCAAACTTCTTTTCGCATGCGCGTTGATCGCACTCGTCGGTGCGTGCGCAACTACGCGCCCCGGTCCGGCTGCGCTTACCGGCACATGGACCAACTCACTCGGCACTATCTGGACGATGAAGGCCGACGGCACGTTTGATGTCGATAGAAATCACGATGGCAAACGTGATATCTGGGGCACCTACACCGTCGCCGGGGACACCGTTACAATTCAAGGCACAGGCGGCAAAACTCCGAAAGGCTGCACAGGTCCCGGCGTCTACAAGTTTAGCCGGCCTAACGAGAACACGCTGATCTTTACGTTGGTCAGTGACACCTGCAGAGATCGCAAGAAAAACGTGCTACTCGCCTGGCATCAAAAGTAGTCGCCGGCCAACTCCCAACTGTCCTCGCTGCCTTCACTGCAAGGCTCAGACGCGGTCTTTTAACTGCGTTTTACCGGCCGTGCGCGCGCAATGAACGCAGCAATAGATTTGTCCGTCGGCTTCCACGCCATGCCCGACGATCCGGCAGTTGCAGTGTGGGCAGACCGGCGCCAGCGCGTGGATCGCGCACTCGAAGCTATCGAATGTGTGGTGCTTTCCGGCTACGACCACTTCGAACGCCTTGTCATATTCATTCTCGCAAACTTCACATGTACCCATACACAATTCTTTCGCGCCTCGGCAGCTTTGTGGCGGTGTCCACTTGGTTTTCGAGAGAGTAGAGATCACACGGGAAAGTGATACTTTCCCTCGGAGGCGGTTATGGAAATACCAAAGCAACTGATCAAGTGTTTAGATGAAAACAAAGTCACTTATGAGGTTCTGCGTCATCCAGAGGCAGTAACCGCGCAACGAATCGCTCAGGCGGAGCACGTCAAAGGTCGTCATCATGCCAAAGTGGTCATGGTCAAATCGGGCGATCAGCATTTAATGATGGTGCTCCCCGCGGACCACCAAATTGATCTGGAGAAGGTTGAGAAAGCGATCGGCAAGGCTGTCTCGCTGGATAACGAGCAGGATTTCAAGTCGCTTTTTCCCGACTGCGCGATTGGAGGGATGCCGCCTTTTGGCAATCTCTATGGTCTGCCAACATATGTGGACCAGAGTCTGGCGGAGCAAGACTACATTGTGTTCGAAGCGGGCACACACACCGACGCGATCAAGATGAGTTATCGCGATTACGAGAAAATCGCGAAGCCAAAAGTGAA
>JBKPGQ010000117.1:0-7630 GCA_046729455.1 Verrucomicrobiota bacterium | reverse complement strand
CAGGCGCATTTCGGACACTATTGCTCTCGCCCGCCGCTGCAGTCGGGCTTTTTGCGCGCTGTTTAACTCGAAACCCTGATTGAACCCGTGTTCGTCAACTATGCTTGACATTGCTGCGTGCAATAGCGGTGTCTCTGCAATCCTTGATCAGTAACTCGATTTCCGTCTCAGAGCTGATTGTGTCGGTGCCCCTGATTATTTTCGAACGTATGAAACGAGGACGGCCCTTAGCCTCCTCTAGCACTTTGCCAACGTAGTCGCCCAGGATACTGAGGGAAAGAAGCTGAACACCGCTCAGGCCCAGTATGAGCAATACGATTGTTGTGATGCCTGGCACTCGCACTGATGGATTCAAGAAGTAGTAAAACAAATAGAATAGCGCCAGAGCGATGCTGACGGCAAAAATGAGAAGGCCAAACCCCTGAATGTAATAGAGCGGTTTGAGACTGAATGAAAATATGCCCTTCTTGGCCCACCAGATGTTCTTTAAAAACTTGTTCGTACTTCGCCCAAACATGCGCTCCGGCCGCACATACGGCACCCCGGTCTGCTTGAAACCGATCCACGCCCGCAAGCCACGCACAAACAAATCGCGCTCGCGAAAACGGAGCAAATGTTCGACCGCCTTCCGGTCGATCAGTGAGAAGTCGCCGGCATCAAGTGGAATTTTGACCTCCGAAAGACGTTGAAAAACGCGGTAAAATGCCTTGTAAAACATCTGCATATACCAGGAAGCTTGCCGCTTGATACGTATCCCATAAACCACTTCATACCCCTGTTTCCACTGGCGATAGAACGCTTCAATTAGCGCTGGCGGATCCTGAAGGTCGCCATCCAGAAGAATAACTGCGTCACCGGTCGCGATCTCCATCCCGCTCAGAAAGGCACTTTGAGAGCCAAAATTCCGCGAGTGGGAAATGCCGATGACATGGGAATCCTGGTCACACAGTTGGCGAATCATCGCTTCATCATTTGCCGGACTGCAATCGTTAACAAAAATGATCTCATAATCCACCCCGAGTTGTGCGAAGATTTGCGTGAGGCGCTCGTACATGATGGGTATCGCCTGCTCGTCCCCATAACATGCGATGATAGCCGAGAGCAGTTCCGGTTTCCGTGGCAAGATAGCGAAACGGATTTGCGAGTCTGCAAGGCGCTCCCATTCCGCGGTGAGCCGAAGCCCGTCCTCAAGGCAGTGCCTGTGGGTCCAGCCTAGCTTTTCATGAGCCAGGCGAGGATCGCCAAACCAATTCGAAAGGTCCCACCTGCGATTCGGCATCGACCCGAACTCTGGCTCTTCCGGTATACTGAAGAGGGCTCGCACCTGCAGTGCGATTTCGCGGAGCGATGTCTTGCGACCTGTAGCGATATTAAATATTTGTCCGGGCGCGGAGCGGCAGGTGGTGAGCGCGGCGCGCACAAAAGCCCTCGTGCAATCATCAACGTAAATAAAATCGCGAGCGATTTCAGGGTCGACTAGTGGAGGATAGCGCCCTTGCAGTCCCAGGCTGATAAGCCGGGGCACCAGACGATCACGTTCCTCCCAAGGTCCATAGACCGAATAAATCCGCAGGTGCGTGCAAGGAAAGTTCTCCAATCGACCGTAATAGCTCATAAGATAACTTGTCGCCACCTTCGAGACAGCGTAATCGCTGTTAGGTTCTAACGACGCCGATTCGTCCGGGCCGGCGCAGTTTAGGCCATATTCCGAAGAAGTACCTGCCTGAACAAACGCATCACATCCAGCATCGCGCAGCGCCGTCACCAGATTGAGGGTACCCAGGTAATTGACCCTATGAATTTGAGCCACCGCATTCTGCCGCTCATAACCACCGTAGGCGGCCAGATTGAAGATAGTCCGGGGCCGGTGTTTTCGAACGGCAGCATTTACATCCTGCATTCGGGTAATGTCACAAGTTATCCGGTTGTCATAGGGGGAGTGCAGCAAGCGCCAACTGCTCTCAACGAGATCTGAGACCGCGAAAACGTCGGAGCGGATTCGAGCGATCGAGAAGAAAAGCTTAGCCCCGACAAAGCCTGAAGCGCCTACGACCCATATCGGACCAGGAAGCTTTTGAACCTCCTCGCGGTCAGCTTCAGTCCACGTGTCCGAGCAAAGGTTGCCGTCTTGATGCGTCATGTTCGCAGAGATTCGCGCTACCTAAGAGGACAACTGCTGGAACGTTTGCTGCAACGAAACGGGATCGAGACCCGAGCGGCTCTGGTGATATGGTTGGCTGCCATACAGACCATCGGGATAGCCAACCGCGTATGTGTGATGAAGGCGGAATGGAACTCCCTGTCGCGCCATGCGCGCAGCCAAGTGTTCCCCTAAGCCTCCTCGAGCTGTATGCTCCTCTACCACCCATAGCAAGCCAGAGGCTCGGAGACTCGCGACCAATTCGTCTGAAAGATCGACCAACGGCATTTGGGAAACAGAGAAAACATCGGTCTCAGCCCCTTCTAATATCCAGGGAAGTACATTCAGCAGAACCGGCCCGAGGCCAACGACCGTCGCCTTGGGGCGCGCCAGGCGACTGCCGGCCAGCTTCCTTATGGGTTTGAATCGCTCTAGGTTTCCGGCATCATCCGGCCACACGCCAAAGCCTAGCCTAAGGTAGGAAGGGCCGACATGCTGGAAAAGCGCTGCGCAGGCGCCATCCACATCCGAATTGCATAGCGGGATGAAGCAAGCGAAGTGCGGCAAGGCAGATAGGACGGCGATGTCCTCAAGAGCATGATGAGTCGCTCCCATAATCCCGTAGCCGTAACCGCCGCCGTTGCCTACAACCTTGACATTCATTTGGTGCAGGGCCAGATCGACTCGGATCTGTTCATAGGGCCTGAAAACCGCAAACGGTGCGATACTATAGCAGAGGGGCATAAGCCCTTGCTGAGCAAGTCCCGCAGCCACTGATATCATGTTCTGCTCGCAGACGCCCATGTTCACGAAACGTTCCTGTAGCGCTGCCTGCACGTTCTCGAGCGCCCCAAAACCAAGATCGCCGGTAAGAAAGATAAACCGCCTCTCATTTCGGCCAAAGTTCTCGATCCAGCTTGAAAATTCTTTACGCACGGAAGGTCTTAGAGCAAGGTTAATGTAGGCTAGGATCTGCAAGTTCGGATAACGCCTGCGCGTACTGCTCATCTTTCATCGGCAAATAGTGCCATTCCACACGGTTCTCCATATACGAGATTCCGTGCCCCTTAACAGTTCGAGCGATGATACATCGAGGCTGGGCTGAGGTCTTCACCGCCTCATGAGCGCGGGAAAGGCTGCCGAAATCGTTACCGTCATCCGCGACCGCAACTGCGAAGCCAAATGAGGTCCACTTATCGACGATTGGTTCCAAGTTAAGAATATTCTTGGTATACCCAATCCCCTGGACACCATTTAGGTCAACGACAACAGTCAAAGCGGATAGCTTCTGCTGCCTGGCAAACAACGCTGCCTCCCAAGTGGACCCTTCATTGCAATCGCCGTCCGACAACACGGCGAAAACCTTGAGCGATTTCCCGGTAAAGCGGCACGAAAACGCAATCCCGCAGGCGAGACCCAAACCGTGCCCGAGACTGCCGGTCCCGAACGGGATGGCGTGAATCGCGCCTGAGCATGGGGGGTGGCCGGACAGAAGGGTGCCGTCCTTGTAGAAAGTAGAAAGTTCAGTTTCAGGCAATCGGTCCGATAATGAAAGCGTGGTGTAGAGTGCAGCCGCGGCGTGACCCTTGGAAAGCACAAGGACATCGTCCTTTTCCATTCGACCAAAACAAAGATCGACCAAAATCTCAAGGCAACTGAGCGACGAACCGATATGGCCTGCGCCAGCCATTTTGTATAGCTCAAGAATTTTGGCGGCACAGCGTTGCCTCGCCTTCGCCAGCCTTTTCAGGTTGTTACGCTCCGAATCGGATGTCACAATCATAAGATGGTTAAGATTGCTCTCTCCCGGGGCGTCGACAAGTTGACAAGAACCTTCGCGCAACATGCGAAAACTGCGAACTTTTTATTCGGCGCCTGACCTTCTCTGCCCGCGCAGCACACGCGAGATGGCAATTCGCCCAAGCAACCCTACTAGTACGATGACTGAACCCGGAAACCATACGTTTTCAATGTAACGTGGTGGTGCGCCCTCAACCGCAGTTTCAGATAATCGATCGAAGGCACTAACGTGATGGACATATTCCTGCCGTGATTTTGGCTTGTCATGTGAGAGGCGTTCCTCAATTCAAGAGAGGACTGTCGGTGAATACTGGCCTTGCTTGAGAATAGCACGGCACTCAAACGCCCCATCGTATTCAACCAGCTGTTTCACAATGAATATAAGACATTGGCCATTCACGAAAATTGTCCTCGGATGCGTCACGGTGTTCTTAACAGTCTGTTATTGCCTGGAGTTGCATCTCGGAGCGCTCGAACTGCTCCGCTTCATTATTGGAGCGTTGGCTCTCTGGATGCCGCTGGGAGGCTGGCTCTATTTGTTGCTGCGAAAGGAAGTGCCTGACCGGACAATCCGAGTCGCCTTCAGCGCCGGCAGCAGTTACGCGCTGACGACTCTCTTCTATTTTGCGGCAGCCACGCTTCATTGTAATTGGCTTTTCTATTCTGCGCAGGCTCTCGCAGGGGCGGGCTTAATCTACTACGCGATTCAGAACAGATCGACTCTCGTCCAGCGCGCAAAATGCTTCAGGCGTTTCGACTGGGTGTTCGCGGCGCTGGTTGCGGCAAGCATGGTGGCAAATATTCCCGCGCAATCGGTCTGGGGGAAAGACACCCAAACCGGGGGAATGATCTTCGAGGGCTTTATGGATCACCTCTATCATGTTGGGCAAGCTTACGAGCTCTCGCGACATATCCCTCCGCAGCAGGCGACCATCCGGGGTGGCTCGCCTGAGCGGGCTTACCATAACTTTATGCATCTCACGACGATGCTAATCGATCGCTACACCGGCCAGCCGGACATGCTGCGCGCGCACCTGGTTTATCACTACGCCGTGATTCAGGTGTTGATGTGTTTCTTGTTGTATGGCATCGGGAAAACATTAGCGGCCTCGCGTGTAGCCGGGTATTGCGCCCTGGCCTTAATGTATGTCGCCGTACCTCCAGCCCCCAATCTTTGGCCTGTAGCTGCGCCACCTAGCCTTCCGTTTAAGGCCTTTCCATTTTTCTATCTCACAGCTTTCCCACATCTGAGTAGCGGCCTTGATCCCGTCACGCTGTTATCTCCCCAAATGTATGCAGGTCTGGTCGTGTTATACGCCGGCATGCTGGGGCTACTGCTGTTCTTGGAGCGCGATAAACTAGGATTCAGGGCTCCCGTTCTTACCTTGGCAACGGCTCTTACTTTGGCCGCGACTGCCCGGTTTAGAATCCACATCGCTCTCGCCGTCCTTCCCGCATTCCCATTAATCATGTTGCATCTTTGGCGAAGAAAACATCAAAGCGTGTTCTTGCTTGCTGGCTTCGGCACCGCGGTTGTGGCGGGCCTGCTCTATCTCGAAATGCGAACGGGAGTTTACCTCCAGGGAACGTCTGATGTGCGTTTTGGTTGGCACCCCCCCATCCCTCCCTTTGTCAGTTCATGGCCGTTCGCGTCTGTAGTACACAGTTCGATCACGCGAGCGATCCCTCAGCCCGACATGGCGAAGTGGGCATGGGAAGCGACCTGCGTCTCTATTTTTACCCTGCTGGACGTGATTGGCATTCCTCTTCTGGCCGCGACCTCGATTTATCTGACGAGCGAGCGCGCCCGGCGGGTCTTTGGTTCCTTTAATTTTCTCATCTTTTCAGCCGTTGCGACTTCAATCGGTTTCGCGATCAGTCTCGCAACGGAATACGACCGTTACTCAGTGGGAGGGCAATTTGCCTACCACACGCGCTGGTATCTGTTTCCGTTTGCGGGTGTAGCGCTTTGGAGGATAGCTCGATTTCTTCAGAAACGTCTTTCCTGGCCGGCTGCGGTCTGGACCTCCCTTGTTTCGATCGTCCTGGTTGCCGGACTGCTGTATCGTACCGCTGGACCGGCGTCACCGCTGACCCTTTTTAACCGTCAAATGCGCCTCGCAATTAAAGCTGAGGAGTGGCCCGCGTTTGTCTATCTCAGAGAACACACTCCTCCGGATTCGGTTATCCTGACAAACAAATCCTGGGGCGCCTACCAATTCGTTATCAGCGGCTTGGCCGGACGAGCCGCTTATCAGGAGAGCCCTGGAAATCTCGTAGACAAACAAGCCCTCAAATTAAATCCTCGAGATGATCGCGTCGCAATCACAAAAGCTCTCTGGTCAGCCGCCGGCGACGCTCAATTCTGCACCCTGCTCCGGTCCACACCGATCACGCACATACTCGAATTCCAGGATCATCCATGGCCAGTCCACCCACCCCACTGCCTGACTCGCCTTTGGGAGAACCCGGAACACACGTTGATCATTTGGCAAGTCGCACGAGACGCGCATCCGTAATCTTATCTTCCCAGGCCACAGGAAAGAATGAAACCCATCGAGATGCATCCAAGGGCTGCCCTATGTCGAGCGAAAAAGGGGACTGGTCTCTTCGCTATTTTGGCGTGCCGCCGACAGTTTTGCCCTCTTTTATACGAATCCAATCCTTCCTGGACTGAGTCTTCTTTTCGCCCGGTTATTTTGTCTCCAACACTATCTGCAGGAGCCTGGCGGCGCCTGGCTTGGTGTAGTCGCACGGAGCGAGATCACGGAAAAGGAATTTTGGAAGCCTGGCGGTTGGGAAAGCTTCAAGGCGAGTTATTGCAGGAGACGTTTGAAGCCTGGACCTAGCCTGCAATCGATTGAGGATTGGACGTTGAGGTTCGGAGGTTGGATTTTGCTCCCGTTCTTCTATGGCTGGAATCGTTGTCAAACCGCGGGCGCGAATTTTGCACGGACACGATTGGGTGTTTTCCAGTGAAGCGTTGAAGGTCTTTGGAAAACCGGCGGACGGCGATGTCATCTCCCTCAAGGACGGTAAGGATCGCCTGATCGGCAGTGCGATTTACAATTCCAAATCACAAATTGTCGCGCGCCGTTTCTCGCGCCGAAAACAGAATCTGGACCTGGACTTCTTCAAACGCCGGATCGCCCAGGCGGCCGAGTACCGTGCGCGGCGAGGTGTTGACCCAAGACTCTGCCGCATTGTTTGGAGTGAAAGTGACGGACTTCCCGGGTTAATCATCGACCGATATGGCGATCATTTCGTGATCCAAACGCTCACGCTGGCGATGGACATGCGAAAAAATTTGATCGCCGATGCGGTTATCGAGCTTTCTGGGAAGGTCACTATCATCGAACGAAATGACGCGCCCGTTCGCAAGGCGGAAGGATTGGAATTGCACACGGAGGTCTTGCGCGGAGATGCGCCGTCGCAAATCGAGATCGAAATCGACAACGTAAAATTCGAACTCGACCTCCTGCGTGGGCACAAGACCGGTTTCTATCTCGATCAGAGACATAACTATCCAACCATCGCCGGATTCGCACACGGCAGGCGCCTTTTGGATTGTTTCACAAATCAGGGAGCATTTGCACTGACGTGCTCTCGCGCAGGTGCAGCGGATGTGACCGGAGTTGAAGAAAGTCCCGAGAACATTGCAGCTGCTAAGCGAAACGCAGCGCACAATGA
>JBKPGQ010000116.1:0-1635 GCA_046729455.1 Verrucomicrobiota bacterium | reverse complement strand
GTTTCTAACGTGCGACGTGACCACCTATTGCCTCGGGATGGCCGCGAGCATGGCTGCGGTGCTGCTCTGTGCCGGAACGAAAGGCAAGCGTTTCGCGCTCCCAAATTCCGACATCATGATCCATCAGGTGTCCGGGGGCGCACAGGGCGCGGCGAGCGACGTGGAGCGTCAGGTTGATTACATGTTCAAGCTGAAAAAGCGCCTCATCAAAATCATCGCACAGCACACGGGGAAATCCGAAGAACAAGTGCGGATCGATTCAGATCGAGATTATTATATGTCCGCCCAGGAAGCTAAGGCGTACGGTTTGGTGGACGAAGTGATCAAGTCTCGCAAGGAGGTGAAACTACTCGATGGGGCGACTCCTCCCTCCGGTGACCGATCAGTGGAAGTGGCTGAAAGTGTTTTGCCGCGCAAAGTCGGAGGTTAGGAGAGCTTCTTAAAAAATATGGCCCGCGCTTCCAACCTCACGATGTGCTCGTTTTGTGGCAAGAGCCATGCTGAGGTTCGCAAATTGATCGCCGGACCGGGCGTCTATATCTGCGACAGTTGTATAAACGTTTGCAAAAGCATCCTCGATAAAGAACTCAACGAAGATGCTCGCCGCCAGTCCTCCAATATCCGTGTGCCGAAGCCGGCAGAAATCCGGCGGGCCCTCGATCAGTATGTCATCGGCCAGGATACCGCGAAGAAGACGTTATCGGTGGCCGTCCACAACCACTACAAGCGGGTGTTGCAAGCTTCCCAGCCCGCCGATGCTTCCGCCGCGTTTCAGCCGGATCCATTTGCTGATGTTGAGATTGAGAAGAGCAACATTTTGCTAATTGGCCCCACCGGCTCCGGCAAAACGTTACTAGCCAAAACCCTCGCCCGGATCCTCGATGTACCGTTTTGCATCGCTGATGCGACAACGCTGACCGAAGCAGGCTACGTTGGCGAAGACGTCGAAAACATTATTCTGCGACTCCTGCAGAATGCGGATTACGATGTGAAACGCGCGGAGATCGGCATCGTTTACATCGACGAAATCGACAAGATCGGCCGCAAAACTGACAACGTGAGCATTACTCGCGATGTATCCGGCGAAGGAGTACAGCAGGCTCTGTTGAAAATTTTGGAAGGCAGCACGTGCAATGTTCCGCCACAGGGCGGACGCAAACATCCGCATCAGGAATACATCCAGGTTAATACCGAGAAAATTCTTTTCATTTGCGGCGGCGCGTTCATCGGCCTCGACAAAATTATTCAAAAACGTATCGGCCAAAAAGTGATGGGGTTCGGTAGCCCCACGCTCGAAGTGGAGGAGGCGTTGCGGAAGGAAGCGGTCCGCCATGTGGAACCCGAAGATCTGCTCGCTTTCGGAATGATTCCCGAATTCATCGGGCGATTGCCAGTCGTCAGCTCGCTCGCTGCGCTAACCGAGGAAGAAATGGTAGCGATTTTGACCGAGACAAAAAACGCCATGGTGAAGCAGTACACGAAGCTTTTCTCAATGGAGGGTGTGCGTTTATCGGTAACCAAGGATGCCTTGCGCGCGTTGGCAGCCCAGGCAGTCACAAAAGGAACGGGTGCGCGCGCTCTGCGGTCAATGCTAGAGCGGATCATGCTCGACATCATGTACGAGGTACCGAGCCG
>JBKPGQ010000115.1:0-5339 GCA_046729455.1 Verrucomicrobiota bacterium | reverse complement strand
GGCTTTAATGAGCCGATCCGCGATTTGCTTTGCGTCCTCCTTCTCTTCCCGTTTTTTGTGGTACTGCAAAACATCACGAAGCAGCGGCGAACTGGCCACGTCCTCAATCCCCTCGTGGAAACGGGCAAGTTGCGTTGCTGTCGTTCTTCCCACATCCGGAATGGCAAGCGCAAAGAGCCACCGGGAAAGCGGCAGGGTCCGGGCCCGCTCAATCGCGCGGACCGCTTTCGTCGCATTTTTCTCGCCGAACACGCGCGGCTCTTCGTCCGTCCCGAGATTCAGTTTGGCCAGGTGTTCCGTCTTTAACTCAAACAGATCGAGTGGCTCGCGTACAAGCCCACGTTCAACCAGCTTGTCTGCCACAATGCCGCCGACACTCTCGATGTCGAGCGCGCTGCGAGCTGCGAAAAATTCGACGCGTCGTGTCGTTTGCGCAGGGCACTGGAGATTTTCACAGCGCCACGCGACAAATTGCGGGTCGCGCCGAATCGGGCCGCCGCACACAGGGCAATTGCCATGAATATGTTTGGCAAAATCAAACGGCTTCGCGTCGCGCGGTCGTTTCGATTTCACAACTTCAACAACTGCCGGGATGACTTCGCCGGCTTTTTCGATCACTACGGTGTCGCCGATGCGGATGTCCTTGCGCTTGATTTCATCCTCGTTATGCAATGTTGCGCGCCCAACGGTGCTTCCGCTTACGAACACCGGCTCCAACAGCGCCACCGGCGTGAGAATTCCGGTGCGCCCCACTTGGATCACGATGTCGTTCAGGCGCGTCTGCACTCGTTCGGCCTCGTATTTGTAGGCGATGGCCCAACGTGGCGATTTCGCGGTGAATCCGAGACGTTCGCGTTGCGCAAATGAATTCACTTTCATCACCGCGCCGTCGGTCTGATAAGCGAACTTGTGACGGATGCCGTCCAGTTCGTGAATCGCATCCAGAATTTCTTCGACTGACTCAGCCACCCACCAGCGCTCGGTCGCTGGTAGGCCCAGCTTCTTTAACAGCGGAAAAATTTCAGAGTGAACATCGACGTCCACACCCTCGGTCGCGCCAGTTCCGTATAACACAACACCGAGGGGGCGCTTTGCGACGATCGCCGGGTCGAGTTGCTTGAGTGAACCGGCCGCGGCGTTGCGCGGGTTTGCAAATAGCGGCAGACCGGCCTTGCGCCGTTCGTCGTTTAATTTTTCGAAGCCGTGTTTGTCCATGTAAACTTCTCCGCGTACCTCCAAAAGTTTTGGCGTGGCGCCACGCAAACGCTCGGGCACCGAACGGATCGTTAGAATATTTTGAGTGATGTTGTCGCCCATGTTTCCATCGCCCCGCGTTGCTGCCTGGCGCAGCCTGCCGTTTTCGTAAATGAACGAAACCGCAACGCCGTCCACCTTTGGCTCGATTACCACCGGGATCTTTTCGTTAGGCAAAAGCCGCTGCATACGAGCGTAAAAATTCTTCACTTCTTCTTCCGAGTAAGTGTTATCGAGACTGAGCATCGGGATCAGATGCGAAACCTGCTCGAATGCTTTCAGCGGTTTTCCCCCGACGCGCTGAGTGGGTGAATCGGGAGTAACGAGGTCGGGAAACTGCGTCTCGAGATCGACGAGTTCTTTGTAAAGGCGGTCGTATTCGCGGTCGCTGATGACCGGCGCAGCTTCTTCGTAGTAGAGCCGGTCATGCTTGCGGATATCGTCGCGTAACTGCTCCATTCGCTTTGCCGCCTGCGTCTCGTTCATGGCCATTGTTGCATCATACCGGCAGAGAAAATCTCAGCAAAGGTGGAACCGTTGTCCTCAATGCCTTGTTAGCGCTGGATGTGGCCTGAATAGTTGCCTTCTAAAAAACAAACTCGCAGCGAGCAGGGCGCTTGTCTTACAATGAGGCTGTGAGCGCAGTCGAGCGCATCCTCGGCGTCGAAGGAGGCGGAACAAAAACCGCGTGGGTGTTGGTGGAAACTGTAGCCGGGGGCGCTGACCCCGGCTCGCGATGGACAATTCTCGATGAGGGAAAACTGCCGCCGTCCAATTTGCGTCTGACGACCTCAGGACGTTTGCACGAAATTTTTGCCGGCTTGCCAAGGGAAGTCGATCGCGCGGGAGTTTTCCTCGCCGGGTGTGGCACCGAGGAAGATCGCCGATCACTCGCGCTCATTTGCAAAGACATCTGGCCAAATGCGAAAATCGTGACGGGCAGCGATCGTGATTCTGGCCTGGCGGCAGCCCTCGAACATGGAGACGGCATTGTCGTAAATGCGGGAAGTGGTTCTTCGGTGACTGGCCGACGAGGCGACCGAATCGAGAGAGCCGGTGGGTGGGGACACATTCTGGGCGATACCGGCGGCGGCTATTTTTTGTCCATTGAAGCGCTGCGTCTCATCCTGCGCGCGCACGACCTGCATTGCGGCGAGATGCAGTTCACTGCGAAAATTCTGCACGCGCTGTCGCTGAACAATCTTGACGAGCTCGTGCGCTGGGCGCAAACGGCGGACAAAATGGAGATCGCGATGCTGGCTCCGGTTGTGTTTGAAGCCGCGGCTGGTGGCGACGCGCGAGTGAACGAGATTGTCGAAGAAGGCGCTCGTGTCCTTTGCGAATACACCGAGGCCGTCGCTTTTCGTCTGCATCTGCTTGCTCCCAAAGTCGTGCTCATGGGCGGTCTCTTTTACCGGGACTCGATTTACACGCACGCATTTCGGCGCAGACTAAAAAAGAATCTCCCCGACGCTCGCGTTACGATTGCGGAGCGACCTCCCGAACTCGGCGCCGCGTGGCTTGCCGCAGAGACACGCGATCCTGTCGCGTTTCAGCCAAAGCTTTCTGAAAGAGAAATCGAACATCTCGCTGCTGCCCTTACCGAACAGCGCAATCCGCGCTCTGAGAACCTGGAAAAAATGAGCCTTCCTGAACTAACCGAACTTTTTGTCGAGGAAGAGAAATTCGTTGAGGATGCATTGCGTGGAGTAACTGCGGACCTCGCCAAAGCTATTGAAATTGTGACCGCGTCGCTTCGGAATGGTGGCCGCTTGTTTTATGTCGGCGCTGGCAGCAGCGGGCGCATTGGGGTTCTCGATGCGAGCGAAATACCGCCAACTTTTGGCGCGTCGCCCGATCTTGTGCAGGGAATAATCGCCGGTGGCACGACTGCGCTTTATCGCAGCGTGGAAGGCGCGGAAGACGAGGAGAGCGCGGGCGCATTGGCACTAAGGGAGAGGGGAATAAAGAATAGCGATGTTGTCATTGGGATCACCGCGAGCGGCCGAACGCCTTTTGTCCTCGGCGCGCTGGTCTACGCAAAGTCGTTAGGCGTAAAAACAATTCTGCTCACCTGCAATCCAGCTTCTGTAGCCGGGGGCGACGATCCCGGCAGGCCGCGATCACCGATCGCGCCTACAGCAATCGATCTAGTGATTGCACTCGCGGTTGGCCCCGAGGTCCTGACTGGATCCACCAGGCTAAAAGCTGGAACGGCGACGAAGGTGGCGCTTAACATCGTCAGCACCGGCGCGATGGTCACGCTTGGCAAAGTGCGCGGCAATCTGATGATTGATCTGCACACCACCAGTGCCAAGCTGCGCGATCGCGCGGTGCGGGTCGTCGCTGATTTAGCGCAATGCGATTACGATTCTGCGCGTCAACAGCTGGAAGCAGCGGACTGGAACCTGCGTGCCGTAGTAGAAAAACTGTAGCCGCGACCGTTCAGGGAACACGGTACAAATGGAGACCTCGGGCAGAAATTTCGGTTTCCATAAGCGCAGCGGAACCACATCCCACGAAGGAACATGTGACCCTAACCGAAAGGATCTTATGCTCTGGACAATATTCGTGATCTTGCTGGTGCTTTGGCTCCTTGGACTAGTCAGCTCTTATACGCTGGGCGGATTCATTCACATCCTGCTCGTCATTGCGATTGTGGTGCTGATTATCAATTTGATCCAAGGCCGCCGCCCGCTGTAAGATCGCCCAAATGAAACCGGCCGCAATCGTCGGCATCATCCTCATTATCATCGGCATCGTCGGATTCGCTTGGGGCGGGCTAGGGTGGACGACGGAAAAGAAAGACGCGCAACTCGGCCCCCTTGAGATCACTCACAGGGAAAGCCACGGGATCGCCTTTCCGCCGATTGCGAGCGGGATTTGTCTAGTCGGCGGGATTGCGCTGGTAATTATCGGCAGCCGAAAGAGCTAATCACCCGCTTTTAGCACCGCGAAAGTTTTACTGCCTTTGCGATCGAGATAGAGAAGGACGCCTCGTTTCGGATCGGCTTTATTCAGTGCCTCGCGGAACGACTTCACGTTCGTGACCGGCTTGCCATCCACCTCGGTAATGACGTCTTCGCGCTGAATATCCTGGGCTGCAGCGATGCTGTTGTCCTCGACATCGGTTACGACCACACCCTGCTGGGCTGGCAAATGAAGACGCTCGGCAACGTCCTTCGTTAATTCCTGTACCTGCAGTCCAAATTTGCCGACACTTTCCTGCTTCGGCTGCGACGGCTGAATCGGCAACGCATTTGATGCTTGCGCAATCTCGTTAGGCAGTTCGCCAGTTTTGATTGGGACTTTGATGGTCTGACCTTTGCGCCAAACACTCAACTGCACACTTTGGCCGATTTTCTTTTTCAAAATCTCATGCTGCAGCTGTGAGTCCGAGTCGATCGGTGTTCCATCCACATGCGTGATTACGTCGAACGGGCGCAAATCACTTTTGGAAGCGGGCGCATCGGCTTCAATCGTGCGAACCACGACACCTTTATCGGCGCCTTTAAACAAATCGCGGATTGTCGGGTCGTCTCCGAGTGTTTCGATTCGGATGCCCAACCAGGGTCGCATGATTTTGTGACCAGCGATCAGTTCGGTGCCGATTTCCTTGGCCATGTTACTGGGGATTGCGAAGCCCAGGCCGCGATTCATCCCGTTGATCAGCGTATTCATGCCAATCACTTTGCCGTCGATGTCGCACAGCGGTCCTCCGCTGTTGCCCGGATTAATCGATGCGTCGGTCTGCAGATAATCTGAAATGGAGTAAGCGCCGGTCTGAAATAATTTGCTGCGGCCTTTGCCGCTGACGACGCCGTAAGTGAAGGTGTAATCGAGCTTGAATGGCGCCCCGATCGCGAACGCAAACTGGCCCACCTTCACCGCATCGCTGTCACCCAACTGGACAACCGGCAAATCTTTGGCGTCGATCTTGATGACTGCGATATCGGTCTTCTCGTCCGTACCTATGATTCTGGCCGGAAAATTCCTGCCGTCCCTCAATTTTACGTCTATCTTGTCTGCACCTTCGACCACATGAAAGTTCGTGAAGATGTAACCGTCTGGCCGAACGATAAAGC
>JBKPGQ010000114.1:0-14174 GCA_046729455.1 Verrucomicrobiota bacterium | reverse complement strand
ACATCTGCTCGAAGATGGTTATGACATCCGCACAGTGCAGGAACTCCTTGGTCACAAGGATGTGAGCACGACAATGATTTACACGCACGTGCTTAACAAGCCCGGCATCGGGGTCAAGAGCCCGCTGGATTAACCTGGGGCCGAAGATAATCAGAAAGGTCTCCAGCCTTCGCACAAGCTACGGCGGGTCGAGAGGTGGGGTGTGACAAGTGTGGGGGGGCGTGCTCGCGATCAAACGTCGTAATACATCGCGAACTCGTACGGGTGGGGTCTTAAACGCAGCGCGTCGTATTCTTTTTGTTTCATGTCGATCCAGTTTGCGATGAACTCTTCGTTGAACACGTCGCCGCGCAACAGGAAGGAATGATCAGCCTGGAGCGCTTCGATCGCACCGCGAAGCGAGTCGGGCACGCTGGCGACTTGCGCGAGTTCTTCCGGTGGCAATTCGTAAAGATTTTTATCGAGCGGATCGCCGGGATCCATGCGGTTTTGAATTCCATCGAGACCCGCAAGAAGCATCGCCGAGAAGGCGAGATATGGATTTGCAGCGGCGTCCGGCGTGCGGAATTCGAGGCGCTTTGCCTTCGGACTGGGCGAATAGGTCGGAATTCGAATGGCGGCGGAACGATTGCGCGCGGAATAGGCGAGATTGACCGGCGCCTCGAATCCAGGGACGAGCCGCTTGTAGCTATTTGTCGTTGGATTTGTCAGGCAAGTGAGCGCAGGTGCATGTTTCAAAATTCCGCCGATGAAAAAGAGCGCGGTCTCACTCAGGCCGGCGTAACCGTTCCCGGCAAAGAGCGGTTTATCGCCGTTCCAAAGCGACATGTGCGTGTGCATGCCCGATCCGTTATCGGCGAAGATCGGTTTCGGCATGAACGTCACCGTTTTATTGTGGCGTTTGGCGACGTTGCGCAGGATGTATTTGTAATACTGCATGTTGTCGCCCATGCGTTTTAACGGCGCGAAACGAATATCGATCTCCGCCTGGCCGGCAGTTGCCACTTCGTGATGCTGGCGCTCAATCGCGACGCCGGCTTTCTCGAGCTCCAAACACATTTCGTTGCGAATATCTTGCAGCGAATCCATTGGCGAGACAGGAAAATAACCTTCCTTCGGGCGAACCTTGTAACCGAGGTTTGGAAATTCTTCGCGCGCGCTGTTCCAATGGCCTTCGACGCTATCGACCACGTATGACGACGCGTTGCCGCTATTTGCAAATCGTACATCGTCGAAAATAAAAAATTCCGCTTCCGGTCCGAAGAACGCTGTGTCGGCGATGCCGGTCGATTTGAGATAAGCCTCGGCTTTTTCGGCAACACCACGCGGGTCGCGATCGTACGGCTGGCGAGTGATCGGATCGACGATGGTGCAAATGAGACTCAGTGTCGGTTCGGCATTGAATACATCGATCCACGCGGTCGTGGCATCCGGAATGACGAGCATGTCTGAGGCGTTGATTACGCGCCAGCCGCGAATGCTCGATCCGTCAAAGCCGAGCCCATCTGTGAAGATTTCCTCATTGTATTCGGTGAGCGTGGTCGTAAAATGCTGCCAGGTGCCCAGCAAGTCCGTGAACTTGAAATCGATCAACTTCACGTTGCCGTCTTTGATCATTTTGCTGACGTCGGATGGAGTTTTGTCTTTGGCCATATTCAGGGTTGTTAGTTGTTGGTTGAGAGTTGATGGAAAAGGCAAATGACGAAATCCGAATGTCGAATGCCGAAGGAATGACTAAATGACGAAAGCTGCACGCAGCTGGATTCCGTCATTCGAGGTTCGTCATTAATTCGGACGTCGTCATTCGATTTTCGTCATCAAATTCAAACAGCTTTTTCGCCGATCTCTTCCGTGCGGATGCGCACCGCATGCTCTACCGGCAGCACGAACACTTTACCGTCCCCAATTTTGCCTGTTTTCGCTGCGGCCACCACTACGCTCACGGCCTTGTCCACCATGTCGTCCGCCATGACCACTTCCACTTTCACCTTGGGTAGAAAATCGACTGTGTACTCACTCCCGCGATAAATTTCTGTGTGCCCTTTTTGCCGGCCGAACCCTTTGACTTCCGTGACGGTCATCCCTTCGATCCCGAGTTCGGCCAGCGCTTCTTTGACCTCCTCGAGCTTGAACGGTTTGATGATGGCTTCCAGTTTTTTCATCTCAAGTAACCTCAGTATCGCCGGGAATCTTGCAATCGAAAGCTAAACGCAGCACGCGCTCTCTTAGCAATGCCACGACGTGAATGCAAGCACGGTTTTTTACAACAGCGGTGTCATCTTTAGCGAAGTCCGTTCGACTCGCTTCGCTCGCTCAGGATAAACTCCGCAGAGTCGAAAGATCCCGCAGAATTAGCTTCTGGTTTCGCTCCGGGATTCCTCTACTTTCGCTTCGGAATGACGGCTTTGATTTGCGAAATATTTTTGACGTTCAATACTGAAAACTGATGGCTCGCGACTCTTTCGTTCACCTGCATCTGCATACTGAATACTCGCTGCTGGATGGCGCTATCCGGATGAAAGAGCTGATGAAAAAGGCGGCTGAATTTAAGATGCCGGCGGTCGCGATCACCGATCACGGCAATTTGTTTGGCGCGATTGAATTTTACCAGGAAGCGCAGCGTGCCGGGGTGAAGCCGATCATCGGTTGCGAAGCTTATATTGCCCCGGGATCAAATAAAGACCGGCCGGGATCGCGGCGCGATGCAGCGTATCATTTCACCCTGTTGACGGAGAACGAGGCCGGCTACCGAAATCTCGTCAAGTTGGTGACGGCAGCGCACCTCGAAGGGTTCCATTACGCGCCCAGGATCGACAAGGAGCTGCTCGCCGCACATTCGGAAGGATTGATCGGTCTGAGTGGCTGTCTCGCAGGCGAAATCAACACGGCGATTCAGGCAAACAACATCGAGAAGGCGAAACAGAGCGCAGCCGAATATCGGGACATTCTCGGTGCGGAAAATTTCTTTATCGAATTGCACGATCATGGGATGGAAGAACAGCGCAAATGCATAACAGCGCTGCCGCAAATTGCGCGGGACATTGGTGTCGGACTGGTCGCGGCCAACGATGTTCATTTTCTGCGCCGGAGCGATCATCAGGCGCACGACGTCATGCTTTGCATCGGCACGGGCAAAATGGTGCAGGACGAAAACCGGATGCGTTACGTACCGGAGCTATATTTTAAATCTCCGGCCGAGATGTGCGAGCTGTTCCGCGATTTTCCCGAAGCGATTGCGAATACGGTCGAGATTGGCGGGCGTTGTCATCTCGACCTCGAGTTTGGGCGCTCCAAGTATCCGGAGTATCCGGCTCCGCCCGGGAAAACGCGTGAAGAATATTTGCGCGAACTTTGTTACGAGGGCTTGCGGCAGCGCTACGGCGAACGCGCTGCGAATGATCCAGATTTGATTCGGCGGCTGAATTACGAACTGGGCGTTTTCGAGAAAACGGGATTCGTCAGCTATTTGCTCATTGTTTGGGATTTCATTCATTTTGCCAAAGAGAGAGGCATTCCCGTAGGACCAGGACGTGGCTCTGCCGCTGGTTCGATGGTTACTTACGTTCTCGGAATCACTGACATTGATCCGCACCAGTTCGGATTGCTTTTCGAACGGTTTTTGAATCCGGACCGGGTTTCGCCGCCGGATATCGACGTTGATTTTTGCGAAGCGCGTCGCGGAGAAGTCCTCGAGTACGTGCGGCAGAAATACGGTGAACGCCGTGTCGCGCAGATCATCACGTTTGGCAAGCTCAAGGCGAAAAGTGTGGTGCGTGACGTAGCCCGGGTGATGGGTTGGAGTTATCGCGATGCGGATCGCATTGCAAAGATGATCCCAAATGAGCTGAATATCACGCTCGATTCAGCCGTGGAAAAAAATCCGGAACTGAAACGAGCGGTAGCGACCGAGCCGACGACCCGGCAGCTGTTTGATTACGCAAAAGTTCTCGAAGGCTTGTCGCGCAACGCGGGCGTACATGCTGCAGGCGTGGTGATCGCCGACCGCGATTTGTCTGATTACATCCCTCTGTGCCGCGATGTGAAAGGCAACGACGTGATCAGCCAGTACGCCATGGGACCGCTCAATGATCTGGGCCTCCTGAAGATGGATTTCCTCGGATTGAAAACGCTAACAGTCATTGAGGATACGCTCGCGCTGATTCATCAGCGCGAGCCAAACTTTTCTCTGAAGGACATTCCACTCGATGACGCGGCAGCGTTCGCCCTCTACAACCGTGGTGAAACGATCGGCCTTTTCCAGATGGAGTCTGGTGGGATGACGAGTTTGTCCAGGCAGTTCGACGTAAAGAAGCTCGACGACATCATCGCATTGATCGCACTTTACCGGCCCGGCCCGATGGAACTCATCCCCGAGTACGTGAAAGCGAAAAAGGGCGTCACGCCGATCAAGTATCTGCATCCACTGCTGGAAAGTATCTGCGCCGATACGTACGGCGTGATGATTTACCAGGAACAAGTGATGGCTGCCGCAAGCAAACTTGCCGGTTATTCACTCGCTCAAGCCGATCTTCTCCGGCGCGCCATGGGTAAGAAAGACAAGGAGAAGATGGCCAAAGAGAGAAAAAATTTCATCGAAGGCTGCGCGCGCACAAACAAAAGTCCT
Source organism: Verrucomicrobiota bacterium (assembly GCA_046729455.1). Lineage (GTDB taxonomy): Bacteria > Verrucomicrobiota > Verrucomicrobiia > Chthoniobacterales > UBA10450 > Udaeobacter. The sequence continues at coordinate 9,550 of JBKPGQ010000114.1, read as the reverse complement.
GAGAAAAAAGCGAATGCGATCTTCGATTTGCTGGAAAAATTCGCCGGTTACGGATTTAACAAAAGCCACAGCGCAGCCTATGGCGTAATTAGTTATCAAACCGCTTATCTCAAAGCGCATTACCCGGTGGAATTCATGGCGGGTTTGTTGAGCAACGAAATCAACAACACAGATAAAATTTCCATTTTCGTCGGCGAATGCAGGAGGATGGGCATTTCCATCCTGCCGCCGGATATCAACAAGAGCGGCTTGAAGTTTATTCCGGAAACTGTAGCCGGCATCGCTGATGCCGGCGCTCGCGCGCAAGAATCACAAACCGGGGTCAGCGCGCCCGGCTACAGCGTCAACGGCTACAACGCCATTCGTTACGGTCTTGCCGCCATCAAACACGTAGGCGAAGCGGCCATGGAAGCAGCAATTCGCGAACGCCACGAGCGAGGCGACTTCACTACACTGGAGGATTTGTGCGCGAGGTTGGACTCGCGCGTTGCCAACCGCAAGATGCTGGAAAGCCTTATCAAGGCGGGCGCATTTGATTTCCTGGGCCGAGACCGTTCCGAACTTTTTAGTTGTATCGATGACGCCGTTAGTGCGTCCGCCGCAGCGCAGCGTGATAGGATCGCTGGGCAAGTTTCACTCTTTGATGAAGCAACCACTCCCACTGGATCAAGAAAAAGGTCAGCGACTCCCTGGAGCGAGCATCAAAAACTTTCCTACGAAAAGGAACTACTCGGTTTTTACGTCAGCGGCCATCCACTCGACGCGTATGCGGATGTTTTCGCGGCAAAAAAGTATCGATCGATCGCGTCACTGGCCGATCTGGACGATCGCGCGCCGTTCAGGATTGCGGGTGCGATTGTGGACGTTGAGAAAAAGTTTACAAGAAAAGAGGGCAAGCCATTCGCTGTGGTTTGGATCGAAGACCGGGCCGATATGCTCGAAGTGGTGGTGTGGAACGAGGTCTACACGAAAGTTTCAGGCGCGCTGGAGGCGGGACGCGTTATCGAAATAAAAGGAACGCTCGATAAACGGGATGAGATCCCTCGTGCCGTGGCGCAGGAGATCAAGACGCTTTCGTCTCGGAAGCCCAACGGCGCGACTGAAGGATCGACAGACAAGGAATCCGCTGTGCTCCTGCAATTCTCTCCCGCCACAACGGGCGATGAACTACGCGAGGTGCGCAGGATCCTTGCCAGCTCGCCGGGGCCGCGACCAGTTCGATTGCTGTTCGATCGCGCAAATGGCAACGCGCTCCGTCTGGACGCAGGCGCAGAGTTTAGGGTCAATCTCACACGCGACCTCGAGGAAAAACTTTCGCGCTGGCTGGTAACGACGCAATCGTAGCGGCGGTTCTGCGCCTTCCAATTCCGACGCCAGTGTTACTGGCGCCGGGTTGTTCGTTTTCTTGGGCGAGGAGTTGCCGTCGCCTGCGCTTCTGGCCGCGGAAGGGATCCCAGCAATAATGTTGCTCTTTCCAAGGGAGTACCCGAGAAACAGAGGGGATATTCCCGAGTAACACCTTCCGGATCTGCAACGTCGGAGGATTCTGCGATTGTCCGCTCTTTCAAGCTGACGGTCCAGTTGGGTTGAAACAGCGCTCCGCAGAACTGCAACTCTGCTACAGCGGGCGCGAGAGTGAACGGCACCGACGCAAATTCGATTTTGTTCATGCAACCGATTTGGTGGGGCGTCAGATCAAAGATCGGCATCGCTCCATCTATCCTGACCGTCACACTGTTCGTATCCTGAAAGTCGATTTCTCCACGAAGCGAAAGATCTGTATCCTTGGTCGCAACGTTGAGAAATTCTATCGACGCGCGATTTCCTCCAAAAACAATTCGACCGCTTGCTTCCGTGAGATTGATAGAACCTCCTCCGTCGCCAGACAGCTTTCCGTTCATCAGATGGATGTCTCCATCGATGTGGGGGCGTTGCAACGTTTCGGAAAGCGAAATGTTTCCGCTCAGAATGCCGTCGCTGAAAATTTGTGGGTGAAAGAGCTGAGGGCCTTTTGCGAGAAAGACCGATGGAAAGTTGAGTGTGATATTCAGCGGAGACATTCGAAAAGCGTTCCAGTCAGTCCCGCTTCGCAAAGGGAAATTGGCTGTGAAGCTCACCGGGCTGGAATTGGGGATGTGGATCACGCCACGTACATCCCACTTGCTGGAATCGATGGTTGCCTGAACGTCAGCCGGGACTGGGTTTCCTTTTTCAGCCGCTCCGCGCGGAATCGCCAGGTAATCGAGCGCGTTATTCAACCTGGCTTCGAGTGTCCCTGAATAATTGTGCTCGTGTGACAGATCGATTTTACCCTGTCCGCTGAGAGAATCATTTTTGCGCGTCATCGCCAATTGTTCGATCTCCAGGTCCGTCGCTTTCAAATTCAGTTTCGCGCTCAGGTTGTCGATGGCAGTCTTAAAAAATGTGAGCGATGCGCCCTCTACCATGAGATGGCCGCCAAATTTGCGATCGCGAGTATCCATCGCTCCATCAATCGTGATTTTGCCCGAGAAATCGCCCGCGTTCGCGCCAAACAGAGCTGCGAAATCGCCCAGTTGATCGATCGACGCGGAAATGTTGCCGCGAAAATCCGGGCTGAGCCATCCGGACGCGCTTGAGGGAAACGCAGCTTCGCCACTTAAAGTGAACTGGTTTGCCTGTTGTTTTATGTAAAGCTGTTGGAGCTGAATCCGGCGGTTGTAGAGAGCCGCGCCGAGCATGATCGCTTCAGCCGTGCGATTGCGCCACGTAAGACTAGTCAGCTCGCTCCAAAGCGATGCGGTCACCCGGTCGGGCTCGGCAAGGTTTCCGCGAAACGTGAAGTTGCCAGCGTGGAGCAAACCGCTAACGCGATCGGCGAATCCGAATGCTTCCGAAGTTTGCTCGAGAGAAATATCGGTAGCCCCACCGGCAATTTTCCAGTTGGAATGTTGAGAGCGCCATTCGTGCGAAATGTTTCCGCGCATTTTTCCGCCAAACGCGTCGGCGTCGAACTGCTATCCCACGCGTTGGTTCCCCAGCCGCGACAAATCCGCCGTCGCGGACTGCAGGTCGAGACCATGTGTTAAAGTGAGCCCGGCGATTGTCAGGTGATCCCCTTCCCAATGAGTTGCACCGCGCAATTGCGAAAACGTCTGGTGAACCCATGGCGAAGCGATCATGACCTCGGCAGCGCTAAAATGACCCGATTCGGTCTGATTCGCTGACAGGAATCCGTTTCGCAACAAAACAAGCGTGGGCCCGTTTTCAATCCGCACCTCCGAATCGGCAACGGACAAGTTCTCCGGAAGCATTCGGTGCAGTGTTGCCCACCCACGCCGAGTTATCGCTCGCACGGCCGGATTGCTTCGGCGTAGCTCTCCACGCAATCCGCGGATTGAAAGATTGCGAATGGCGCGACCTCGTGTGTGGAGGAGGACATGTTTAAAATTCAAGTCGAACGTCGCATCGGTGATTGTAAGATCAACGCGGAGCGTGTCGTCGTGTGCGTTTCTCAGGCGAAGCTGCCGGATTGCGACCGGACGCAGGAACGGTGCATCGATCTTGTCGATGCTAACAGTGAAGCCCTCCTGGCGCGCTCTCCACCAAATCCACCACCGAACACCATGGGAGACGGCAAATGGCGTAAACCAAAGTGCGAGCAACGCCGCGAGTAGGAGAAACAAACCAACGAGGAGAAGTCGACTCTTGAAGAGCATCGGTTAGGTGAAGGCTAGCGTTGGTAGCTGGACATTATCCACCTTCGTTTTCGTTCCTGAAGATCAAGTGCAATGGTTGTGGCGCGTGCACGCGTTCCTCAATCTGCTGCTGCAACGCGCGCTCGGCTTCGGCCGGCAAGTCACTTTCTGCTGCTTTTTCCCGTGCAAGTTGAGGCAGGATTGATAATTCGCTTTGCACGTCCTCTCCTGAAATGCGGTTCCACAATCCATTTTCAAAGGCGAGGACGTCCACCTGCTCCTGCTCGATGCCAAGGATCTGGGCGTGTGGCAGCTGAACGGTGATTTCAGTGGGGCCAATATCGATCGACAGGTTATGTCGTAGATCGAAGCCGGCTTTGACGATGAATGTGCCATGCAGCTTTACACGCTTCGAACTGCCCACCCAGGTATGGAGCAGTTCGTGTTCAACTTCGATGCGTCGTGACAAGACAACGAGCTCGCTCACGGGCGTTGTCTGTTCCATATAGACACGGTTGTTGATTGTGATGCGCGGCTGCAATTGCGCGATGTCGATAAAAGCGGCGCGCAAATCCTTGCCCAGCTTTTCGAGCTGGGCGGTGCTTTGCTGCGCTGTGCGAGCCGGCCAGGTTTCGATGCGCCAAAAAATGATTACGACCACCACCGCGACGATGAACGCGATCAAAGTGATTGCGAGCGGCCAGGAGATGCGTCCTGAGATTGCTGACTTTGACATTGAGCGTTGGGCGTTTGTTTTGCTCAGGCTCTAATCGAGCACGAGCATGAGCACGAGCAAGAGCAAGAACAAAATAGCGGGAATTCGCCCTCAAAAAATTACCGCCCCCCACACCCGACAGGCGTGAAGGGCGGCTGTTCCCCCCAGAACAATCGTGAAAAACTTCGAGGCTACTAAACGAGCTTCCGCCAGATCGCAACAAATTTTATGTGAAAAATTTTCTTGGGTCCCGCTGCATTAAGATGGCGAGCAAAAGTGAATAACGAAGCACGGATGTCGAATGACGAAGGAAATCCGAATGATGAAAACCCCCGAGAAGCGGAGTGGTTTCCCTTTCGTCATTTGGGCTTCGTGATTAATTCGGCATTCGTCATTCGGATCTCATCATTTTCCAAAGACGCGTCTTGCATCGTCGCGACATTGTTATGGAGCCGAGCTTGCGGAAGCGCGCGTGGCAGTTTCTAGTTTTGCATGCGTAATTTAGATGATGAGGCGGCTTCGCACAGCCTTGCTGGCTCGTTGCTGGTTGCTCATCCCAATATGCTCGATCCGAATTTCCGACGCACTGTGCTTTTCATTTCCGAGCATGACCCAGGCGAGGGCGCTCTGGGCGTCATCATCAATCGCCCTCTCGACAGACAGGTAGCGGATCTGGTGCCCGAGACACCACCGGCAGGCCTTGCTGAGGTACCCGTTTTCCTCGGCGGACCCGTTGGGAAAAATCAACTGATGTTTGCAGCGTTTGAATGGCACCAGAGCGGAGGGCTAAAGCTCAATCAAAATGTTGGTTTAGAGGAAACAAGCGATGCAGTTGACCAAAAAAAAGTGATTACAGTTTGCGCGTTCGTAGGCTATGCGGGCTGGGGAGCAGGACAGCTTGAAAGCGAGATGAAGCAGAAAGCGTGGCTTCTTCAAAAGGCCAATCCCTCGGTGCTCAAACTTGATCGTCTTCCGAACCTGTGGTTTGAAATCATGCGCGGCCTGGGACCATGGTATAGAATGCTAGCTGGTGCGCCAGACGATCCATCGCTGAACTGATGAAGCGCGAGAGGTGCGACGTGAGAAGTAATTTGGCTTGATTCCTTCTTCTCGCTAATCACTAATCACTTCTCACTTTCCACATGATCATTGGTGTCCCGAAAGAAGTTAAGGAGCAGGAGCAGCGTGTCGCTCTACTGCCATCGGCTGCGAACCAACTCACCCGGCGGGGTCATTCAGTCGTGGTACAAAAGAATGCGGGGATTGGCTCGGGCTACCCGGATGAAGACTACATCAAAGCCGGCGCTGAGATTGTGGACCAAGCGGAAGAAGTTTTCACGCGGGCTGACATGGTCGTGAAAGTGAAAGAGCCGCGTGAGACGGAGTTTCCATTGTTGCGCAAGGGTCAAATCCTCTTCACCTATCTGCATCTGGCGGCAAGCAAATCGCTTACTGAGGCGTTGCTGAAGTCGGGGGTGACCGCAGTGGCGTACGAGACGATTCAAATCAATCATCGTTTGCCACTGCTCGAGCCAATGAGCGAAATCGCAGGTCGCATGTCAGTCGTGATGGGCGCAAATTTTCTCGCCAAATACAATGGCGGCAGCGGAGTCTTATTGGGCGGTGTGCCGGGAGTTTTGCCTGGACGTGTCGTCGTTTTGGGCGGCGGAACGTCGGGTGTGAATGCAGCGCGCATGGCAACCGGCCTGGGCGCAGAAGTCACGATACTCGATGTTGATCTGGAACGGTTGCGTTACCTCGATCTCGCGATGGAAAACACCAATACGCTCTATTCGAGCGAAGCAAACTTGCAGGATTTGATGGCGGATTGCGATTTGCTGATTGGCGCCGTCCTCTTGCCGGGAGCAAAAGCGCCGAAGTTAATCACGCGCCAGATGCTGCGAAAGATGAAGCCGGGCAGCGTGTTGGTAGATATTTCCATTGATCAAGGCGGCTGCGCGGAAACATCGCGACCCACCACGCACCTTGATCCAGTTTACGTCGAGGAAGGTGTTACGCATTATTGCGTGGCGAACATGCCCGCAGCCTACTCACGCACAGCTACACAGGCGCTTACAAATGTCACCTTTCGTTACGTGGAATTGCTCGCCGATCTCGGTCTCGAGGGAGCGTGTAAGAAACAACCGGCGCTGATTGGTGGCATCAACACCCGTGATGGACGGCTTACTTGTAAGGCGGTGGCAGAGGCGCACGGCCTCAAATACGAGGCCCCGCTTTAATCGGCGTTTATCAACCATTTGCTCTTAAAAAGAGGAATCAAATGCGATCAAAAACGGCCTTGCTCCGATTAATCTGTTAAAGCAATGTGCCTCTTCCAATTAACACTATGAAAAAATATATCTGCATTCTGGCCAGTGCCGCGCTCCTTGCGGCGTGCGAGCAAAAGACAGAGACAACCGAACCCGCAGCAAGCCCAGCAGCCACGAGTCCGCCAGCGGCGACAACTGAAGCAACCAGTCCGGCTTCGACTACGGAATCTTCCCCAGGGACGTCAACGTCTACCGGTGGAACCGCCGAATCTCCCGCTGAGGCCTCACCTACTCCGTAAATTCGTCGGCTCTCCTCTTCGCGAAGTCTTCTCCCGAAATCCTCCGGGAGAAGACTTTTTGCTGTACAGAGGTGCACATCGAAAAAGCCGCGTCTTGCTGGTGAATTCTCCGTCGCGAAAACCCTCGTAGTTCTGAGACTCGCAGTCGACAATTCGCGATGGAACAGTTGCAAGATCAACGATAAATGATGTCCGCGGGACGTTCGTTCTCCTTTTCAAAAGCTCGCCGCTTAACGCGCGCATCAGAATACGAGCGCGTAAAACGAGACGGCCTGGTACGGCGCGGTAAACTGCTAACGCTCAGTGTAGCGACAGTCGATAAATCCGGCCTGTGTCGTGTCGGCTTCATTACTTCTCGTCGCCTCGGAAGCGCGGTGGTCCGCAATCGTGTCCGGCGCCGTTTGCGTGAGATTGTGCGACGGCACCAGCATGATCTACGACAAGACCTTTGGATCGTGCTTATTGCAAAGCGCGATGCGAGCTATCGCGTCTTGGAAGATGAATGGTTGCGTCTCGCGAGGCGCGCTTCTATCCTGCTCTGATGCTCTGGCTGCTTCGTTCTATAATTCGCGGTTATCAATGCACGCTGTCGCCGTTCCTCTGTTTGCTATGCGGACCTGGTTCGGGTTGCCGATTTACGCCGACGTGCTCGGCATATTTTCTGGAAGCCGTAGAGATACACGGTATCGGCCGCGGAAGCTGGCTGGGATTAAAACGCCTCGCGCGATGTCACCCCTGGGGCGGATCTGGATATGATCCGATTCCGAGTGGCAAAAATTTGGCGTCCAACTTACCCACCGCGGTGGGTATTGAGCAGCTTGAATCCAGTTTGACCGCTGGGCGCGGCTCTGCTGAGTAGCCGCTCAAAAACGACTTACCGTTTATGGATCGAACTGCATGGATTGTCGTTAGCCTTTGCGTAATCGGACTCGTAGTATGGCAGATTTACGTAGCGAAACAGATGCCGCCGCGACCCGCGCCGGTCAATGTCGCGTCAGGGCAAGGGTCGCCCACAGCAACCCCGAAAGTTTTTGAAGCCTCCCCGCCGCCGGTTACCCCAGAAGGCACGCCGAAGAGTGTTGAGCCGGTTCCGAGCTTTGCTGAGAAGATTGAAACGCTGCGAAATTCAGACGTCGAGCTGCGCCTAACGAATCGCGGGGGCGGAATCAAGGAAGCCGTTCTCCTGAGGCAGATAGCCGAGAAAGGAGAACGCGTCGTGTTGAATTCGGCGCAAAACGCGCCAATCGGCGCAATCATTGAGCAGCCATCGGCGCCAACGCTTCCTGAGTTTACCGTCTCGACTGAATCAAATTCGATTGTGCAATTTGAGCGGACAACAGCGGAGCAAGTCGCCGTTCGAAAAAAATTCTTCTTCGAAAAATCTCCGGAGAACAAGGACAACTACGTCATCGAAATGAATGTCGATCTCGAGAACCGGGGCACTAAACAATATCAAAGCGGTGGTTATTTTGTGTCGCTTGGATCGGCAGGGCCTATTCATCCCAAAGATTATCCGTCCTACACGCGGCTTGTCTGGTGCGTCGATGGACGGGCGAAAGGAATCGATGTTGGTTGGTTTGGCAGCAGTGGCGGATTTCTTGGGATCGGCCAGCGCGCTGCGCGACCTTATTACCAGGAGAATATCGCCGGCGCAGAATGGGTTGCGGTGAGCAATCAATTCTTCACAACGCTGCTGGCACCGCTTACCGCCAAGGCCACCGGCGTGTGGGGTCGGAGCTTCGATATCGAACGATCGCCTGACCAAAAGCTACTCGGTGTCGAGGGAGCGATGGGCATGCCGGGATTTCAGTTGCAACCCGGGCAAACCTACAGCGCGCGTTTTGAAATCTATGCCGGTCCGAAACTTTACCATCGGCTCGCCCAACTTCCGCACAATGAAGCCGAGGTGATGGACTTCGGGATGTTCAAGATCGTCTGCCAGTTTCTGCTCAACTTCATGAACTTGCTCAACAGCTGGCTGCACGACTATGGGCTCGCCATTCTGGCTCTCACGACGATTATTAAGCTCACGCTCTGGCCGATCCAAAACCGCGCGAACCGGTCCATGCGTCAGATGGCCGCGCTCAACCCCAAAATGCAGGAGTTGAGGGAGAAGTACAAAGACGATCCTACGCGGATGAACCAGGAGTTGATGAAGCTTTACAAACAGTACGGAATCAATCCGGTCGGCGGCTGTTTGCCCATGATGATCCAAATCCCGATCTTTTTCGGGCTTTTCAAAATGCTGGGGCAGGCCGTGGAATTGCGAAACGCAAAATTTCTCTGGGTAAAGGATCTCTCCCAACCGGACACGATTGCGCACCTGCCGTTGCTCGGCTGGCCGGTCAATATTATTCCGCTCTGCATGGCTGCGACGCAGATTTGGCTCATGGCGATGACGCCAAAGACGGGCGATCCCACGCAGCGTCGGATAATGATGTTCACGCCGCTGATCTTTTTATTTATCTGCTACAATTTTGCCGCGGCTCTGGCATTGTATTACACCGCACAGAACCTTTTCAGTATCTTGCAATTTTATCAGAATAAACGACAACCCATGCCAACACTGGAAAAAGTTGCGCCGCCAGC
>JBKPGQ010000113.1:0-1230 GCA_046729455.1 Verrucomicrobiota bacterium | reverse complement strand
ATTCATGTAGAGAAACGGCGGATCGATTCTCAAACGATCGCCAGGCAATCCGGCCAGTCGCTTGATATAAAATGGCGAGCCTGCCTCGGGGTCTTCGCGAATACCTGGAATGTGATTTGTCCGGAAAACAAAAACGTCGCCGCGATGCGGCTTAACAAAGTTATAACTAAACTTATCGACAAACACCTGGTCGCCTGTATCGATTGCGCCTCTGGCAATGATGTCACCGCGATGAAAAATGCGGCCCGGGAAAACGTTGAAATCATGGCTGAGCGTGTCGGGCGGCGCATAGACCAGATATTTTTGCCGCTGGCAAATCAGCTGTGAAAAGGTAAAGAAAAAAAACATTTTCTTTGGCTGGATTTCAAGAAGCTGATCATCCTCGCGGGAAACGACGTTGATGTAATTGCGCCCCAGAACGATGAACTCGCCAATCTGTCGCAGAATGTTTGGCGCTGGAGCTGTGCTCGCATAACCAATAATCCCGTTCAAGGTTGGCTGCATCGAGCCTGTCGGAATCTTAAACGGCTGCAAGAAATAGGAGCGGATGCCCACTGCCACAACGATGGCCACCAAAATCACCTCGCAATTCTCTCGCCAATGCGACTCCCATGTCACTGGCGTCAGCCTGTGAAGTGTTTTATCCAGCGCGTCCGCTGTGCTGTGTATTCTCTCGCGATCTCTCTGCCATAACGCCTCGCGGAGATCCTTCATACCCGCAGTGATTTGGTCGCGGTCCGCGCGGCTGAGCTGATCGTCCTTGTAGCGCAAATACTTCCGGGCGTGCCGCAGGAGCAGGCGGCTATGTTTCACTTGGCGCGATGTAAACATGCGTTAGAAAATGACGAAGCTCGAATGTCGAATGTCGAAACAATGACAGAGCTCCAATGACGAATACAAGAAGCTCGAGCCACATCGCATGGTTGATCCATAATTATTCATTCGGATTTCCTTCGTCATTCGTTAGGATTTCGTCATTGTGCTTTCAATACGCTTGATAAACACCTCCCGCCGCCAGTTGTCATTCCGAGCGGAGCGAAGCGAAGTCGAGGAATCTCTGATTATTTTTTGGACAGAAACATCCAGAGATGTCTCGACTTCGCTCGACAAGACAAACAATCATTGCGCTTTGAGCACCTCGATGAACGCCTCCTGAGGAATGTTGATCTTCCCGATGCTTTTCATCCGTTTCTTTCCTTCCTTTTGTTTCTCCAGCAGCTTCCGCTTGCG
>JBKPGQ010000112.1:0-1468 GCA_046729455.1 Verrucomicrobiota bacterium | reverse complement strand
CGCTACCGCGTGCGGCAAAGGTCGAAAATCAAGACTCGAAATTCGAGAATTTCTTAGATGGCGAACACGCAAGACATACGGCGCCGGATCAAATCGATTCGCAACACCGCGCAGATCACCAAAGCAATGCAAATGGTGGCTGCCTCCAAGATGCGCAAAGCGCAGCAACATGCGCTGGCGGGACGGCCTTACGCCGCTTTAATGAATAAGGTTCTCGTTTCGTTGCAGAAACGAACAGATCCGAGATTGCATCCGCTTCTCGCTGTCCGTCCGCTCAAGAAAGAGTTGGTCCTAATTATCAGCACAGACAAGGGACTCTGCGGAGCGTTGAACACGAACCTGTTTCGGGAGGGCAACAACTTTGATTCGGCCAAAACAGCGTTCGTGGTGACAGGAAAGAAAGCGCGACAATTCATCGCTCGAACAAAGCGTGACTTATTGGCTGATTTTGAATTGAAAGATTCACCGAGCTTCGTTGAAGCGAAGCCGATCTCGAAGTTTTGCATGGAAAAATTCCTGAGACGCGAGGTGGACAAAGTCTCGGTGCTTTACACGCATTTTATTAACACAATCAACCAACGCACGGTAGTACAGACACTCCTTCCGATCAGCAGTTTTGATTTGCCGAAAGGCGAAGCCGCCCACGCTGAAAGTGAAGGCCACGATCCAATGATAGGCTACGTGTTCGAGCCGAACGCCGAGGTCGTTCTCGATACGATGCTGCCGTATTATGTCTCCTACCAGGTTTTTCAGATGATTCTCGACGCGCGCGCCTCTGAGCACAGCGCGCGAATGGTGGCGATGAAGAACGCCACCGATAACGCAAATCAATTTATCAAGGACCTCACATTGGAATACAACAAGATGCGTCAGGCCGGCATCACAACCGAGTTGCTCGAGATCGCCACAGCGCAAATGGCGCTGGGCGGTTAGTGAACACTTATGAATAAAGGAAACATAGTTCAAGTAATCGGTCCCGTAGTGGATGTGGAATTTCCGGACGAAAAAACGCTGCCGAAAATCTACAACGCCCTCGAAATTGAATACGAAGTGAATGGCAACCCAACGAAGTTGACCCTCGAAGTGCAACAGCATCTTGGCGAAAGCTGGGTTCGCTCCATCGCAATGTCTTCGACAGAAGGGTTGAAACGCGGAATGAGCGTAACCGATACTGGTGGTCCAATCACCGTACCAGTAGGCGAGGCCGTGCTAGGGCGGCTTTTTAACGTCACTGGCGATACGATTGATAATCGCGGTCCGGTGAAATTCGAAAAGCGCTACCCGATTCATCGCCCTGCCCCGACGCTTACCGAGCAGGACACAAGCGCAAAGATCCTGGAAACCGGGATCAAGGTCATCGATCTTGTTTGCCCATTCACAAAAGGCGGCAAAGTGGGCGCATTCGGCGGCGCGGGTGTCGGCAAGACTGTTGTCATCCAGGAGTTAATCAACAACATCGCTATGAAAC
>JBKPGQ010000111.1:0-3744 GCA_046729455.1 Verrucomicrobiota bacterium | reverse complement strand
GGTGAATGCTGTTCCATTTCGCGCCAGGCGCGTCGGCAACACGCAATCGAACATGTCCATCCCGCGCGCGATCAACTCCAGCAGTTGCGGTGGCGTGCCAAGCCCCATCGCATAACGTGGTTTGTTCCCTGGCAAGAATGGTTCCGCCCATTCGACGGCTCGCATCATTTCCTCCTCTGGCTCGCCCACGCTCACGCCGCCGATGGCGTAGCCATCGAAATCAATATCGACAATCGCCTGCGCGCTTTCCTTGCGCAGATCCTCGAAGGTTGCGCCCTGAACGATGCCGAAGAGAAGAGAGTTCATAGCTGATGGTTGATAGTTAATAGACTCTCCTCTTGGGCGTTGGACGTTGAGCGTTGTGCGTTCAGCGTTTTCTTCTTTCCATTTTTTGCCTCTCTTCGCCCAGCGCGTTGTCATATCTGCGCTTTGCGCTGCGTAATCGTATTCGCAGGGATACGGAACGCATTCGTCGAGCGCCATCGCGATATCGCTGCCGAGCAGCGTCTGAATTTCCATGGCGATCTCCGGTGAGATGAATGCTCGCGCGCCATCGATGTGATTTTGGAACTCGACGCCTGCCTCCGTGATCTTCCGCAGTTTCGCCAGCGAAAAAATCTGGTAACCACCGCTGTCCGTCAGAACGGGTCCATCCCAGTTCATAAAGTTGTGCAAGCCGCCAAAATGTTTGAGCACATCGAGTCCCGGCCTAACGAATAGGTGGTAAGTATTTCCCAGAACGATTTGCGCATTCAGTTCGTGCAACTCCCGCGGACTGACGCCTTTCACCGAACCTTGCGTTCCTACGGGCATGAACGCCGGCGTATCGATCTCGCCATGCGCAGTCGTTAGGCGTCCACGCCGCGCATTCGAATGTCTATCGGTAGCTAGACGTTCGAAGTTTTTCTGCATCTCAATCAGAGATTGCTCGACTCCGCTTGGAATGACAAACGGAGTATAAAATATTTTTTGCAGACCGCGTTTTTCCCTCTATATTCGCGGCTCACCGCATCAGGCGCGTGGGAGAGTTTGCTGCGCGGCCTGGGCGGGTTTTTTGTCGCCCCAAGCCCGACGCTTTTGGCGGCGTTTTGTTTTTGAAATTTGGAAGATGCCCACGATTAATCAACTGATCCGCAAGGGACGCCGAAAGGTATCGGTGAAGTCGAAGTCACCGGCACTGGCCGATTGCCCACAACGGCGCGGCGTGTGCGTGCAGGTGATGACGCGCACACCGAAGAAGCCGAATTCTGCCCTGCGCAAAGTGGCAAAAGTGCGGTTGACGAATGGCCAGGAAGTGATTGCCTACATTCCGGGCGAGGGACATAATTTGCAGGAGCACTCGATCGTGCTTGTACGCGGGGGACGCGTGAAGGATTTGCCGGGTGTTCGCTATCACATTGTGCGCGGAACGCTCGACGCACTGGGGGTGGATGGACGCCGGCGCGGCCGCTCCAAATACGGGGCGAAGCGTCCGAAGGCTGGCGCTGGCGGAGGCGCAGCGAAAGAAGCGGCCGCCGAGAAGAAATAATATTGGATAGGAAAGTCGACAATGTCGCGACGGAAAAGAGTTTATAAAAAAGAAGAGCATGTCGATTCCCGCTATGGGAGTCCGGCGGTGGCCCGCCTCATTACGACGGTGATGAAGCGCGGCAAGAAATCGTTGGCCGAGCGCATCGTGTACACAGCGATCGACAAATCCCGCGAAGGTTCTGATTCAGTCGATCCATTGGAAGTTGTAAATAAAGCGGTCGAAAATGTCCGTCCGCGACTGGAAGTAAAATCACGCCGGGTTGGCGGAGCGACTTATCAAGTCCCGATGGAGGTGACGCCCGCGCGACAGATTTCTCTGGCTACTCGGTGGATTGTCCAATATGCGGACAATCGCAAAGGAATGCCGATGGCCGAAGCATTGGCTCAGGAGATAAAAGATGCCGCGGCAGGCCAGGGGAACGCGATCAAGAAACGCGAAGACACTCATAAAATGGCGCAAGCGAACCGCGCGTTTGCGCATTTCCGTTGGTGACGACTATGGCGACGGCGACGATGGAACAGAAAAAGAGCCCGGTGAAAAATCCAAATTCGCCGAACCGCAAGTTCCCGCTGGAACGAACGCGGAACATCGGCATCGCAGCGCACATTGACGCCGGCAAGACAACGATTACCGAGCGGGTGCTGTTTTACACCGGTATGATCCACAAGATGGGTGAGGTGCACGAAGGAACGACCGTCACCGACTGGATGGAGCAGGAACGCGAGCGAGGAATCACGATTACTTCCGCTGCGACAACCTGCACCTGGTCGCAACGCAAGGAAGAAGGCGTTTACAAGATTTTCGAAGGGATCAAGGAGCGGATCAACATTATTGACACGCCGGGACACGTCGATTTCACCGCCGAGGTGGAACGCTCATTGCGCGTTCTCGATGGGGCGATCGCAGTTTTTGATGGCGTGGCCGGCGTGCAGCCGCAATCGGAAACCGTCTGGCGTCAGGCCACCAAGTACAACGTGCCGCGTCTGGCGTTCATCAACAAAATGGACCGAGTCGGTGCCGACTTCGAGATGTCGGTGGATAGCATCCACAAAAAACTCGGCGCGAACGCGTGGCCGGTTTTGTTGCCGCTCGGCAAGGAAGATCAGCTACGCGGGCAGCTCGACGTTATCAGCAAGAAGGCGATCATTTATTCCGAAAACGATCAGCTTGGATCGACGTATGAAGTCACCGATGTGCCGAAGGAGTATGTCGAGATTGTTGAGAAAGCTTACAACGATCTGGTCCAACAAGTTTCCAATCTCGACGATGACGTCGCCGAGGCCGTCATCCATGAAAAACCAGTCACGCCTGAGCTATTGAAGGCTGGAATTCGGCGACAAACGATCGCCAATAAATTTGTCCCGGTAATCGGCGGCTCCGCATTGAAGAATATCGGCATTCAGTATTTGGTCGATGCGGTAGTCGATTATTTGCCGAGCCCGCTCGACATTCCGCCCGCGAAAGGTCAAGACCCAGATACGGGGGAGCCAATAGAAGTGCCGACGGATGACAATGGCATCTTTTGCTCGCTGGCCTTCAAGCTTTGGAGCGATCCGTTTGTCGGGAAGCTGGTTTTCTTCCGCGTCTACTCGGGCACGCTAAGTAAGGGCGACACGGTTTACAATCCGCGCACGAACAAACGCGAACGCATTTCGCGCTTAATTCAGATTCAAGCGGACAAACGCGAAGACATCGAGACGTGTTACTCCGGCGATATTGCCGCGATCGTTGGTATCAAAAATATCACCACTGGCGACACGCTGTGCGATGAGGACCATCCGATCCTTCTCGAACCGCCGTCTTTCCCTGATCCCGTCATTTCGATGGCGATTGAGCCCAAGACAAAATTAGACCAGGAAAAAATGGCGACTGCGCTTCAGCGACTCGCAGAAGAAGATCCCACTTTCCGCGTCTACACACACGAGGACACCGGCCAAACCATCATCGCAGGAATGGGCGAGTTGCATTTGGAAATCATTCGCGACCGGATGTTTCGCGAATTCAAAGTGGACGCAAACGCGGGCAAACCCCAGATCGCGTACCGCGAAACGATCACCACGAACGCGCACGGAGTCGGCAAGTTGATTAAACAATCCGGCGGCCGCGGCCAGTATGGGCACGTGGAAGTGGATGTGCGTCCGGCCGAGCGCAGCAAAGGTCTCCTCGTCGAGAACAAAATCGTCGGCGGCATCATTCCGCGCGAATACATTCCA
>JBKPGQ010000110.1:0-3988 GCA_046729455.1 Verrucomicrobiota bacterium | reverse complement strand
GCCGTTAAGCTCATGCATCATAAGAGGCTTATGATGAATGGGTCTAACGAGAACCGCGGTCAGCGCCCGCGGCTACGGGTTCGGGTGTCGAAGACAACGGAGCGACTTGGGAATGAGCCACATGGCCGGTAAAGCCGCGAGGTAGCGGGCGAGCGCTGCGGGAAGCAGCCGAGATACAATCCTGAATATCATGCCGCAAGTGCCCCTTGGGCTTGGAAAATATTTTTCGAATCAACGATTCAATGATTACACCCCCACCGGAACCGCTTTGATTAGCGCTGGCTTGTCACGTCGTAGCGAATTCGCGAAGATGGACTCACGTGCGCACGCGACGCGATTTTCTCTCTCTTGCCGGCAAAAGCCTCGGTCTGGCCGCGCTTTCTTCGGCAACGATCGCGTCGTTATTGAGAAATATCGAAGCAGCGTCGAAGAACGTCGCGCATCTCACGCCGGAAGAAGCGGCCACGGACGAAGATTACTGGGCCACGATCCAAAACTCGTTCAGCGTTACACGCGGCATCATCAACCTGAACAACGGCGGTGTTTCGCCCAGCCCGCGGATCGTGACGGAGGCGCTCGTCCGTTACATCTGGGAACAGGAAGACGCCACCGCTTACACCATGTGGCAAATCCTCGAGCCGCAATCGGAAACTATTCGCACCGGCCTGGCTGAGCTGTTCGGCTGCGACCGTGAAGAAATCGCGATCACGCGCAACGCTTCTGAATCACTCGAGACCCTGCTGATGGGCATGGATCTCAAACCCGGCGACGAAATTCTCACCACCACCCAGGATTACCCGCGCATGCTCACCACAATGCGTCAGCGGGAAAAACGGGAAAACCTCAAGCTCAAGCTCATTCAGATTCCGATTCCGCCGAAGAACCTCAACGAGATCACCGCAGCATTTGAAAAAGGAATCACCGACCGTACTCGCGTCATCCTGATCTCCCACATGATCAACATCACCGGCCAGATCACTCCGGTGAAAGCAGTCTGCGACATCGCGCGCGCCCGCGGCATCGAGACAATCATCGACGGCGCGCATTCCTTCGCCCAGTTCTATTTCAAACAGAGCGACCTCGGTTGCGATTACTTCGGCACCAGTCTGCACAAATGGCTCTACGCGCCGAAAGGCACCGGCATGCTTTACGTCAAGCGCGATAAGATCGACAAACTCTGGCCGCTCATGGCCGCGGAAGCGAAGCAGGCATGGGACATCCGCAAATTCGAAGAGATCGGCACTCACTCAGCCGCGCCGAAGCTTGCCATCGGCGAGGCGCTCCTCTTTCACGACGGCATCGGCGGCAAACGCAAGGAAGCGCGATTACGCTACTTATCGCGTTACTGGATGAACCGGCTCAAAGAGGTGCCCAAAATTCGATTCAACACTTCGTTCGATCCCAATCAATCGTGCGCAATAGGAAATGTTCACATCGACGGTACCGATCCGAACGCTGTGACGAAGTACTTTTTCGATAAACACCACATCTTCACTGTGCCGATCGTGCACGAAGAATTCGAGGGCATTCGCATCACCCCCAACGTTTACACCACGCTCAGTGAGCTTGACCGTTTCTGCGGTCAAATGGAGGCGATTGCACGCAAGGGCCTGCCCTCGTAACACGGCGTTATCTGCCTCTTCCGCTTTCTCGTGATTCCAGCGTTTAAAACGCGTTCGCTGCTTCTCATTCGCAAGCTGCCGGTTACGATTCGATCTCGTGCATGTGATTACACGGGAACGCTTGAACGAATTCACGGAGAAAACATCCGGACGCGAAATCTGCTCTCGCGCGTTGGTATGCACTCATGCGCCGAAGCCGATTTTTAAACTTCGTCCAGTTGCGCAAGGTTTTCCCGCAGGCAGATCAGGGCGGAAAATTCACCGTCTTTAATATTGGAGGCAACAAAGTTCGACTCATCGCCGCTCTCCACTATAATAGAAACAAGATTTATATCCGCCACGTGTTGACTCATCACGAGTACGACGCGGGCAAGTGGAAACAGTAATATGTCAGTCGCTGAACTTGAAAACGTGACGAAAGCCTGGCCACCAATATCACGCGCCGTGCGGGTGCCTCACACTGAAGCGGATTACCGGGAGCTCGTAGAGCTACTCGATCGTATCACCGATGAAGTCGGCGAAAATGAAAATCATCCGCTCGCTTCGCTCATGGATCTCCTGGGAGTTCTGATTCAGAAATACGAAGACGAGCATGTCCCGGAGCTGACCGATTAAGCATCGGTTCCGATGAAATCAAGAATCACCCAAAGGTGTTACCGAGCCCCAAAAAGATCAGCCTGCGCAATGTGCAAACCGCAAAAGCGGGGCTGGGACGACAAGAATGGAGCGACTGGGGCGAGCGACATGGCCGGCAAAGCCGTGAGGTAACGGTCGAGCGCAGCGGGAACTGCCGAGATACAACATTCACCGATTTGCGACGTGCCGTCGCTCACGAGCAAGACATTCGCGACTGGGAGCA
The DNA here is from genome assembly GCA_046729455.1 of Verrucomicrobiota bacterium. Taxonomy (GTDB): domain Bacteria; phylum Verrucomicrobiota; class Verrucomicrobiia; order Chthoniobacterales; family UBA10450; genus Udaeobacter. The sequence goes on along the minus strand of JBKPGQ010000110.1, from coordinate 1,507 downwards.
AGGCGCCGGACTTACGCCTGAGGATTTCCGGCAATAATCACTTCCGCGCCCGCCTCGCTTACTTGAGCTAGGAAACGCGATTGCCGCCCTGACCACTTCTAGGGTCTGATCAGCGGGTCGCACGATCAAATGGTTCATGCCTGGGTCCCTTTCCGGTCCCAGACGATCAAATTCCAACGCGGGTCAGCGCATTTAATTACCGAAAGGCGATTTAATTCGAAAACATGAGCCTGTTCGATCGACCTTCTTAATTCCCTTTCTCGCTATGCTCGCTTTCATCTTCGACATTGACGGTACTCTCGTCGATTCCAATGAGCTCCACGTCGATTCCTGGGACCGCGCATTCCGCCGGTTCGGCAAACAATTTCCTCGGGAAAAGTTACGCGCCCAGATCGGCAAAGGGTCCGACCAATATTTACCCGAGTTTCTTACGCCGGACGAGATCGACCGTTTCGGCAAGGAGCTGGATGATTATCGGTCCGATCTGTTCAAAAAAGAATATCTCCCAAAGGTGCGACCGTTTCCGAAAGTGCGGGAACTTTTTCAGCGAATCCGTGACGACGACAAACGCATCGTGCTCGCGAGTTCCGGTAAAAAGGCTGACACGAAATATTACATCGATCTTCTTAAGGTCGAAGATCTCATTGAAGGTTACACTTCCGGCGACGATGCCGAAAATTCCAAACCGGCGCCCGACATCTTTGCCGCTTCACTGAAAAAGCTTGGCGGCATTTCACCTGCTGATGCCGTGACAGTCGGCGACACAAGATTCGATATCGAAGCTGCCAGAAAAGCCGGTCTCACGACGATTGCGTTTCTCTGCGGCGGAACAGCGGAATCAGTGTTGCGCGAAGCGGGTGCAATCGCGATCTACCGCGATCCCGCCGACTTTCTTGCCCATTACGATGAGCTAATCACAGAGTTCATGCCTGAGTCCCCGCGCATATGATCAATGATCTTTGGTACAAGAACGCGGTGATCTACTGCCTTTCGGTCGGTACCTACATGGACGCTGATGGTGATGGGACCGGTGATTTTCGGGGACTAATGCGCCGCCTCGATTATTTGCATGGACTGGGCGTGACCGCGATTTGGCTAATGCCGTTTCAGACTTCGCCGTGCCGGGACGATGGTTACGACGTCGCCGACTATTACAATGTCGATCCGCGCTACGGTACGCTTGGCGATTTCATCGAGTTTACCCATGGCGCAAAACAACGCGGTATTCGCGTTTTGATCGATCTGGTAGTGAACCACACCTCGGACCAGCATCCATGGTTTAAGCAGGCGCGTTCAGATCCAAATTCTAAATATCGGAATTGGTACGTCTGGTCGAAGAAAAAACCGCAGCAAGCGAGTAAAGGGATGGTGTTTCCCGGCGTACAAAAAACCACGTGGACCTACGATCGCGAAGCCAAAGCCTGGTATTTCCACCGATTTTACGACTTCCAGCCTGACCTCAACACCTCAAATCCTGAAGTGCAGGATGAGATACTAAAAATCATGG
>JBKPGQ010000109.1:0-3979 GCA_046729455.1 Verrucomicrobiota bacterium | reverse complement strand
ATACCGCGCCGTTTCGCCTCCGCTAGAACTTCGTCCATTATCGGAAGCGCGCCATGGGCGCCGGTCCCCACCATGAGCCGCTTGCCTCCCCAGGGAATTTCTTCCCCGGTCGAAAGCGGCGTGTGGCCGAACTTTTCGCGGAATTGCTTGGAAGGTCCTTTCTTGCGTTTCCGCACTTTGCCGCCGTCGATCACCACATCATGTGTATAGCGCTCGCCCTCGACCTCGATCTCTCCAAATCTGACCAGTCGTGCTTTCATATCTCAATATTCTCTTGGCTGGACGAAATACCAGCGCGTTAAATCGGTGACGAGATTTTTGGCAGCTATGCTCGGGCAGTCTTGATCGACTGGTTCGGACGCTTCACGCGCTTTTCAAGTCACGCGCATTAAGTTAAGATTGCTGCTGTAAGGAGCGCTTCGTCAAGGCGCGCAGAGTGAACCCCACGAATTTCTTGACCGAGCTGAAGCGGCGCAATGTGTACCGCAGCGGCCGCCTACGGAGTCGTTGCATGGTTCCTCACGCAGCTTACCACGCAGATCTTCCCATTTTTTGAAATTCCTAATTCCGCGGTGGGTTTTGTCGTCGTTGCCCTCGCGGTCGGATTTCCAATCGCGATGCTAGTCGAACGGCGGTTCTTGTTCGCGCTCGAAGCGTGATTTGCAGTTCCATCGCGGCGTTCAATGTTGCAGGCTGCAACATTCACATGTCGACGCTGTGATCGAGCAGCTTGATCTGCTCAACGAGATTTTCGGCGGCGAGGACGCGGCGCATTCACCTCGATATGGAGACATGGGGGCGCATTCACCTCAATGCGAAGACACGGCCGCTGCTTGGTGCTGTTGATTGTGTTTCCATCGAACGGCCTCACTCGAACCGCGCCCCGTTTGCCAACGTAGAAATCCAGTGCCCGACGTTCCCTCGTGTAAACGAGCGTATAAAATCCCGACGAAAGTGCGCGCAGCGCCTTCTCAAACATTTCCACGACTAACGCGGGATAATCACATACGTCCGCATCCGAGATTTTTACGATGTTGGTTGGGACTCGCCCCGAATGACTGTCACCCCACGGATACACAGCGATGTTGGTAATCCAGCCGCCGGTTATTTTTTCGATCTTCACTCAACACTTGATACGGATTTTTGCGCTCGAAGTTCTCGCAACGCGTTTTGATATCAGTATGGCTGGGCACCTTGGCGGTCTTATCGGCGGCCCCCTCGTCGCAAGTGTTGCCAGGGTATGGCAAAATGCCTCACCAAGCGCTGCAGCCAACGGCTGACCACTGCATGACCGTAATCGAAATCAGAGCGCATCGTTGGGGCTGGAAAGTTTTTGAGGCTCCAGGCGTTGAGCGTGTGTTCCCGCAGAAAGATCAGGCCATCGCTTATGCGGAGACCCGCGCCTGCTTTCGATCAGGGGAAATTCGGTAGTGGTTCAGTTTGAAATTGGGAATTTTACTGGGCGTTGACGTGTGGCAAGTTGTGCCATGCCGAAATCGAAGCGCAAATCGAAAAAACAGCAGAATAGGGCAAAGCGCGATTTCGCGGAAACAGCCTCTGCTGTTTTCCAGCAAGCAATGGGAAGCAAGCAGCCTAGGGCGCGCCACCCGGCGCAGCGTCATTCTCGCTCAGGTCGGAGTAGATAACGTCATACCGGTAAGGCCAAGCTTGGGACTATGAAGAACATCCACCGGTGGGGTTTCGCCTTCATAGCTATAGGAATTGCCCTCTAGATGTCTGGCGTTTCTCCCCAACTAGGCAGTATCTTATTTGTCATAGGTCTGGTGATGATCTTTGCGCGGTTTCACGTCGTCAACGTGCTTTGGCATGTTGCATCGAGTGAATATGCATGGCCTAACGAACTCCAAGCTTCTTGCATCCAGCTGACCTGGCAAGCTAACTGCGACGTTAGCCCGGAAGAGTTCAATCAACACTCCCGCAAGCCAAAATAACGGTAAGCGGTAAGGTGACAATCATCAATACCGCCGCAGCGACCAGCGTGGACGATGATTCTACTTCATAAATGCGATAACGTGGCGCCAGCAGCGGTGCGAATACCGCGGTTGGAATCGCGCAAACTACAATTCCTTCACTGCGCAGTGGATCGGAAATGCCAAGTGTCATCACCAACACAGCCATCAGCAATGGTTGTGCGACCATTTTAATCAGCGTGTTCATAATGATTTCAGCACTTAGCTTGATCTCGTAGGCAGCGATGATCAGTCCTGCCAGAAAAATCGAGGCGCCCGAAGTGGTCGATCCGATCAGCATCAACATATTATCAAGGAGCTGCGGCACGTCTACGCCGACAAGCACCAACCCAAGAGCGAGAAAGGGCGCCCACACCATCGGTTTTTTAAAGGTGTCGGCTAAACTTTGAGTAATCATGGACCGCAATGTTTGTCCTGCACCACCGCTCGTGTGCTGGCGATGTATCTCGAGCAGCACAACCGTAAGCGGAATAATCGTCACCCCTGATAATGTCGCCGCCAACGCTATCGAGAGAAGACTGGATGCGCCAAATAAGCCTTGGAAAATTGGCGGGCCAAAAAAGGCGACGGACGGGTAACTGGCCAGGTTTGCTTGGAGCGCCGCTTCTCCCAACGAGTGATGCAAAACACGTGTGCTAACGAGCACGACGACGAGAAACAGCCCGACGATGGCGATGAGGAGCGCAAGCGCATAAGGACCTTCGCTCAGCAAACGTTCTCGTGGAGTCTTGACCGTGGCTACAAACAGCATCGCCGGCAAGGCATAATCCAGGACCAATTCATTCAGACCCGCGACCTGATCAGGGTCGAATTTCTTCGCGCGCCCAGCGAAATACCCAAGGGCGAGGACGAAGAACACAGGTAAGACAACCGTAATCGCAGTCAAAATCACTCTGCCTGTTATCTCCCGATTCCCTTGCGCTTACAACTCACAATGGGCGGCGGCTCCAGCCTTTCTGTTCCTCAGACCGAACGGCCAGGACCGTGATGATTTCCTCCGGTTACGGGCGTGCCGATCCGCGCGCGGAAAGTACCAGATACACTCCCACCGCTGTAATCGATTGTTGAATTAACCGGGACGGCAATCGTATCTAAAACCGTCCAAGTAACTCCCGAACCTGATGGCAACGGTACCTGAGTCATGGGCGTTGTCTGAGGGCAACATTCTAAAACGACCTGACCGGCTGTTACCGGGCCATTGCCTTGGATTTTGAATGTGACCGATCATGGCTCACGTAGAACAAGCGTTTCGCCGTTGCCGGTTGTGGCAAAGGCCTGTAATGCTGTTGTGACGTTTTCAATCATACGCCGGTCTCCTCTTCCCTAATAGCAGGCTTCTTAAACGGCTTGTCACACAGCGCCCTTATCTCCTCCAGTTGTTGCATTGTAAGCCGCTCGATTCGCGATCGGATGCTCACACGATAGCCGTCACGAATCGTCGAGTCGGCTAACTTATTTAAGCGCGACTGGTTTCTTCGCCTCCTCTATGAGTTTTTCAAAACGAGGGTCGGCGCGCAACGGGTCCCATTCCCAGCGATATTTCAGGTCGTTGATTGTAATGCTATAATCGGCGCTATCGACCGCGCCCGGTGTTTTGAGCAGGCGCTCGATCAAGGAAATGGCCAGCTCTTTTTCACCGACGCGCGCGTAGATCAACGCGAGATAACAATTCATGAGCGGGCCGTCGACTGCGTCTTTCGACTCCGGTTTAAGCTCGACCGCGCGTCGTCCCTCTCTGATCGCATCATCTCTTCGCGCCATGAAAGCGTAAAGCCAACCGAGATTCGCGTGCCGATTGGCGCTCGCAGGCGCTTCTCGTACGGCCGCTTCAAAAGCGGGCCTTGCCCGTTCGAACGCCTTCTGAGCATTCAAATTATCGCCCTGCGCGAGATAAATGCAGCCTTCGAAAAAGCTCTTCGGAGTCGTTCCAGCGTTCGTGTAAGAGAGCTCATCGACCGACGACGTCTGGAGAATGTTTCTAGCCGCGG
>JBKPGQ010000108.1:0-2975 GCA_046729455.1 Verrucomicrobiota bacterium | reverse complement strand
CGACCGGACGACGCTCGACGCCTTCGAGATTTCCAAGGAGCCCGTGCTCATCACTCACGCAAATTGTCGCGCGCTCAATCCTGACCAGCCACGGTGTAAAACCGACGAAGCAATTCGTAAAATGGCAGCCAAAGGAGGAGTCATGGGTATCACTGGCGTTCGTAATTTCGTCTCTCCCAGAGAACCAACTACCGTTGAAAACTTCCTAGACCATTATGATCACGTTGCCAAGCTCGTCGGAGTCGAACACGTAGGCGTAGGCAGCGATATCGATCTCGATGGTTACGACGCGCTCCCGGAGGACTATAAGAAATGGTTAAGAACCCTCTACAAGTCGAGTTACGCCTTCCGTGACAAAATGGACACCGATGGAGTAAATCATTATAAGCGCATCTTTGATATCACCGACGGCTTGATTCGCCGGGGTTACTCGGATGCAGACATCGAATTGATCCTTGGCGGGAATTTCCGCAGGGTCCTGGGACAAATCTGGAGCGCTTAAAGCTGGTCATTGCCAGACGACCACTGGGAATTATCCACGGTCGCTGCTAGATTGCTGAATGCCGTTTCAGCTAGAATCGAACTACAAACCGCGCGGCGACCAGGGCCAGGCGATTGCCAAGCTGATCAAGTCCGTCGAAGCCGGCAACCGGCACCAGACTCTCCTAGGTGTCACCGGCTCCGGCAAAACTTTCACCATCGCGAACGTAATCCAGGAACTAGACCGCCCAACCCTTGTCATTTCGCACAATAAAACGCTTGCCGCCCAGCTTTACTCAGAATTCAAGCAGTTCTTCCCCCGGAACGCTGTCGAGTATTTCGTCAGTTACTTCGATTATTACCAGCCGGAAGCGTATATCCCTCGCTCTGACACTTACATTGAGAAGGATTCGTCCATCAATGAAGAGATCGAGCGCTTGCGGCTCGCGGCGACGAGCGCGTTGCTTTCGCGCCGCGACACTATCGTCGTAGCCAGTGTCTCCTGCATCTACGGCATCACTTCGCCGGAAGATTATTTACAGATGCTGCTGACCGTGAAACGTGGACAGCACATCTCGCGCGAAGCCGTCCTCGGCCGTTTGATCGACATGTTGTACGAGCGCAACGATGTTAACTTTGCGCGCGGCAGATTTCGCGTTCGCGGTGACGTGGTCGAAGTTTATCCCGGTTCCGCCGATGAAGAAGGCATCCGGATCGAATTCTTCGGGGACGAAATCGAAGCGATCACGCGGTTTGATCCGTTGACTGGGCACGCGCACGAATCGCTGTCCGTGATCACGTTTTATCCCGCCAAGCAATTCGTGACTCCAGCGGATAAGCTCAATCGTGCGTTGCGCACGATCCGCGATGAATTGGAAGAACGAATTATGGAACTCGAGTCACAAAACAAACTTCTGGAAGCGCAACGCCTGCGGATGCGCACCGAATACGACTTGGAAATGTTGCAGGAAATGGGCTTCTGCAACGGAATCGAGAATTACTCACGGCATTTGTCCGGTCGGTCACCGGGATCCAAGCCGTACACAATCATCGACTTTTTCCCGAAAGATTTTCTGGTAGTCATCGATGAATCGCACGCCACGATCCCACAGATCGGCGGAATGTACGAAGGTGATCGCTCGCGCAAAACGGTGCTTGTAAATTTCGGGTTCCGCCTGCCTAGCGCGCTCGATAATCGACCGCTCAATTTCGACGAGTTTATGAAACTGACGAACCAGATCGTTTACGTCAGCGCGACCCCGGCAGAATTTGAAATTCAAAATAGCGTGGCTGGAAACAAAGGATATATCCCGCACAGACGCCAACGAATAGGGGAAGAGGAATTGGTTCCATTTGTTCTTCCTGGGGAAAAACGCCCAACGCGCAACTCCGATAGATCGCGAGCAAGCGCCCAACGCCCAACGTCGAATTCGCAGCAGCAGATTTCCCGCACCGATGAGCCTGCGGAAAAATTCGATGTGCACACGTCGGGCGCACCGCTCGTTGTCGAGCAGATCATCCGTCCTACCGGACTGCTCGATCCGAAAATCACGCTTAAGTCGCTCAAGAACCAGATCGACGAGACGATTGAGCTCTGCCGTCAGCGCGTGGAAAAGGGCGAGCGCGTTTTAGTAACAACGCTAACCAAGCGAACAGCGGAAGATTTGGCAGACTACCTGCGTGATGTCGGATTGAAAGTGCGATACTTACACAGCGACATCGATGCAATCGAGCGAGTCGAAATTTTGCGCGGATTGCGCGCAGCCGATTTCGACATTCTTGTTGGCATCAATTTGCTCCGCGAAGGTCTCGATCTTCCCGAAGTTTCGCTGGTGTGCATTCTGGATGCGGACAAGGAAGGATTTCTCCGCAGCCAAACTTCTCTCATTCAAACCGCAGGTCGCGCCGCGCGCCATGTGAACGGCGAAGTAGTGCTTTTCGCAGATCAGGTCACCCAAAGCATAGAAGCGCTTATATCGATTTCGGAATACCGGCGAGCAAAGCAGGTGGAATACAACGAGAAGCACGGCATCACGCCGCAAACGGTTCGGCGCGCCGTGCAGGAGAGTCTGCACACCATTCTTCGCGGGCGCGAAATCGCCGCCTCGGTTATTCAGGAGGCCGGCGGCGACTTTAACGTAACCGAATTGCTACGCGAATTGGAAGAAGAGATGCAAGAAGCCTCGGCAAATCTGGAATTCGAGCGCGCAGCGCTTTTACGCGATCAGATCGTGGAAGTAAAAAGCGGCACCGGCATTTCGAAGATCGAACCGAAACGAAGACCGGTGAAATATTCACGCAATGCAGGCCGCCGCCGCTCGCGGGTTTGAATCAGATCGTTTCGCATGCGCAGGTCCACAGTTCTGGATCGAGCGCCGCTTTGGCGCGGTCCGCCACTGAATCCGCGTCTGCATTTTCGTGCATCACGGCGAACATGGTCGAACCGGAACCCGACATGAGCGCCGCGCCGACGTCTGATTGACTGAGCAGCCACA
>JBKPGQ010000107.1:0-3280 GCA_046729455.1 Verrucomicrobiota bacterium | reverse complement strand
GCGTTGTCGGCAGGTGTGCGCTTTTTCGGATCGCCCTCAACGTCGGCTGGAAGCATGCCGTACAATTTTGAGATCTTGAAGTCGGCATCACCGACGATCGGATAGTTCGGCGCCTGTCCCTGCGTTTCTTCAATATCCTTTGCCCAGCCTTTATGATCGCCAGCCGAATCGACGGACAATCCCATCACCTTCACATTTCTCCGATCAAACTCCGGCTTAATTTTAGCCATGTAACCGAGCTCGGTTGTGCAAACCGGCGTGAAGTCCTTCGGATGCGAGAACAAAATGGCCCATGAATTTCCTATCCAATCATGGAAACGAATTCGGCCTTCGGTGGTTTCCGCCTCAAAATCTGGTGCTGTATCGCCAATTTTCATACGTTTTTCCTCCGCTGTTGTACTACGGAGAAGTCTTTCTCAGGTTCCAGGCGAAAGTCAATACTGGCGTCGCCATGCCGACATCTTTACTGCGCGATTAGGTCGCAGAATTTATTAAGGTCAATGTTACCCCCTGAGACGATTGCAACAATCGGGCCTTTGCCGGCTTTCCCACTCAAAGCCGCAGCGAGTGGCAACGCGCCTGCGCCCTCAGAGATTACTCGTGCCTTTTCAGCCAAGAGTCGCATCGCCTTCTTCGTTTCGTCCAGACTGACGACGAAGTAATCATCCACGACCGGTTTCATTCGGTCCCACATTCGAGGGAACATGCTTTGGCCTCCGGCGCCATCGACAAACGAGGCTTTCCAATCTTTGAATACTTGCGGTGAACCCATCTTGAACGAGAGCGCGGCGGGTGCCGCTGTCTCCGGTTCCACACCGAAAATTTTTGTGTCGGACTTGAGCTCTTTGATCGCGCTCGCGACACCTGTAATTAAACCGCCACCGCCTATGCTGGCAATGACCGCCGTCACGTCCGGCGCATCTTCAAGAATTTCCAATCCCATGGTTCCGTGGCCTGCGATGAAGTTGTCGTCGTCGAATGGATGAATAAACGTTCCATCGGCTCCAGGAAATGAGCGCTCATCCAGTGCTTTCCACGCGACGTCGTACGATACCGGAATGAGTTTTGCGCCGAGGGCGCGCATTCGTTCCAGCTTCGATTTTGGCGCAGTCTCAATTACTACGACGGCGCATGGCACACCCGCTCCCCGCGCAGCGTACGCGACGCCTTGTCCTGCATTTCCCGCACTGATCGTCCATACACCGCGCTTGCGCTCCGAATCCGGAAGGAGCGCTACGGCATTCGCCGCGCCGCGCAACTTGTAGGCATTAATGGGCTGCAGGTTCTCAAGTTTAAGTCGAATATCGGGAAAATCTGGTCCGAGCTCCAGGCGGACAAGAGGCGTGCGCACGATCGTGTGTGCAATTCGTTTGCGCGCTTCTTTTATTTCTGACAACTGGATCGGCCGAATCGGGTCAAGAATCGCTGGCATTTGCGATTACTGTAGAGGTAGCTGTGTCAGTCGCAATTCCGGTGCTGCATCATGTTTTGTCATGTTGAGCGAAGGGAAACATCTCAGGATTACTTTGTTCGCCGAGGACAAACGATTCGAGATTCTTCGCTTCGCTCAGAATGACAAGCTGGATAACCGACAAACAAATTGAACAGTTCTTGCATCGCATCTGTCTCAGGCTTCACCATGATTAAAATTACCACTACAGCTCTAGTTGCGGCCGCGATGCTCATGGCATCCAGCGCGTTTGCAGGAGACAAGGCATGTTGTGCCAACGGCGCTTCGAAGGCGAATTCAATGGCGTGCGTCAATCTGGCAACGCTCAATCTCACGCCAGATCAAAAGACAAAGATAGAAGCGTGGCAGACTGAATGCATGAAAGCAGGCTGCACAAAGGAAAGTCGGAAGACGTTCTTGAAACAGGCCAAGGGAATTCTTTCGGCGGACCAGTTCGCTCAGCTGAAAGCGCGGTGCAGGAAAAACGTGAACGCGAAGAAGACTCAAGCCTGATTTCTGGTCTGATAGTTTTCAAACGGAATCGCGCCGTGGAAAAATCCCGGCGCGATTTTGTTTCGGCGCAGCTCGATCAACAACGGAGCCGTGAACTTGTGTCCAAGTCTTTTCGTACTGGTATCCAGAACTTGTCCTAGAAATGGCGCTGTCATGTTGAGCGAAGCGAAACATCTCTGTCTATGTCCGTTCGTGGAACGGTCCAGATTTGATCCGGGATTCTTCGCTTCGCTCAGAATGACATTCTTGGATGGATTCTAAAATGTTTTGTCAGAATCGAGGAGGATTGTGACCGGGCCTTCATTAATCAATTCCACTGACATCATTGCCTGGAAGACTCCTGTCGCCACGGTAATTCCCGGCCTGCGTAGCGCTTCAGTGAAGTCTTCGTAGAGTTTCTTTGCCTGTTCTGGCGGCGCGGCAGTAATAAAGCTGGGCCTGCGTTGACCGCGCGCGTCGCCGTAAAGCGTAAACTGCGAGACAACCAGCGCGCTGCCTCTGACATCCTGGAGAGAGCGATTCATTTTTCCTTCATCGTCCTCAAAAATCCTCAGGTTTGCGATCTTCTCCGCCATGCTGGTTGCGACGGCGGATGTATCATCGCGCCCGACACCAAGTAAAATCAGAAGACCTGCTGCGATTTCTCCCGCGACACTGCTCTCCACGGTTACGCGCGCACGGCTTACACGCTGGATAACGGCTCGCATGTTTCAGTTACAAAATCTTCTCCAGCAAATCGGCAAAACGCCAGCCGGCTATGTGCAGCTCTTGCCGGACAACATCTGTTGCCCACGCGCGATAGTTCTTTTGATCAGCCGTCGGTTTTTCGACCGCTTCACCGGCCGCAACAGTGCGGCCTTCCTGTTGTTGCGGATGTACGTTTGTGAATTCCAACCGCGCATACGCTTCGCGCGCAATTGGCAGGATTTCATCCGCCCATGTCTCAGCATAACTATCGACGGGAACGTTTCGCGACATTCGCCAATTGTTGGGCTCACGCGTCGCCATCTCGTGGACCAGTTCTCTCTTGTGTGGCTCGATGAGCGCTCGCAATTCATCTTTCCGTAGCGTATCTGGCGCCTGGAGAAAAAGCGCGTTTACTGCGTCGTAGTCCCAAAAGCCGTGGAATTTCTTCTTATGAATTCCGCGCCCCCGCGGCGGCTCGTCGCTCAGTTCGACAGTAAATGTATTTCCGCCTTCGTCTCCAAGTGCCGACTTATCTTTGTCAGGATCTACGACTTGACCGTGTTGATCGAAATATTCCGCGCCTACATGCAAAGGCTGGTGAATGTCGGCGACGTAATGGGCGAGCAAAAT
>JBKPGQ010000106.1:0-2733 GCA_046729455.1 Verrucomicrobiota bacterium | reverse complement strand
AAACATTTGATGAAGGCGTCGATCGTTTCCTGAGGCGGACAATGCGCGTGGATGAAAATTTTCGTCCTCTACAAAATTTCCTTCGAGCGGGCAGTCCAGCGCAGCGCGCTCCCATTCGAACTCTGTCGGCAGGCGCGCGCCTGCCCAGTTAGCGTAAGCGTCAGCGTCGAAATAGCTCAAGTGCGTCACCGGCTCGGATTCGTCGACCGGGCGAAATCCTGAGAGCGTAAAGTTCCACCAGGCGCCTTCGTGTTTCGTCCAATAAAGGGGCGCCTGCCAGCGTTGGTCGTTCACGGTCATCCATCCGAGTGACAACCAGAATTCCGGTCGTGCGTAACCATTGTCTTCGATGAATGCCATGTACTCGCCGTTTGTGACTGGCCGCGTAGCAAGCGTAAACGCGGGAACCAACGCTCGGTGCCGGGGCCCTTCGTTGTCATAAGCGAATCCGTGGCCGTCATGGCCGATGTCGACAATCGTCTCTTCAAAGTCGAGGAAATGGTAGGGACGGCACTCGGTTGCCGTCCGTTCTTCGGCGCGCACGGAGTGACGCGCCCTACCCTCTCGAAAAACAGGATAAAGCGGATTCTGCGCGAACACGTGCTTGATATCGGTGACCAGCAATTCCTGGTGTTGTTGCTCATGATGAATCCCGAGAACGAGGATCGGTTCAATTTGGTCGAGCAGTTTTTCGTCCGCACCGGAAAGCAGATTGTCGATATGCGAATCGATCGATGCGCGATAACGCTGTGCCTCCCTCACCGTCGGGCGCGAAATCAATCCGCGTAGATCGCGCCGGTGCATGTCACCGGCGGCGTTGTAGTACGAATTAAAGAGATAAGTGTATTGCGGGATTTCGGAGCGATAACCAGGACTGAACTTTTTCAGGATAAAGGTTTCGAAAAACCACGTGGTATGCGCGAGGTGCCACTTTGTGGGACTTACGTCGGGCATCGATTGCACCACATAATCTTCTGGCTCGAGACCTGCGCACAGACTATTGCTGAAATCTCTGATTTGATGAAAACGCGCAAGCAAGCGCTCAGCACCCCCTGAGCCTGGATGAAAATCTGGCGTTTTGCCCGCAACCATGTCGGTGGCGGGTTCGGCTGAAACTGGACTCAAAGATTTTCTCCCTCTTGTTCGAGTTCTTCCCGGCGCGCTTCGAGCATCTGATCGTGAGTCGCTTCCTCGAGACCGTCGATCACGCAATGCTCCCCAACCGTTTCCTCTTCCTCGGTACCGGGGCGCGGCATCCGGTGGCCCTTGGAGCTGGCGACCACATTCCACTCTTCCGTAAGATCGGCATTATCCGGAGTCTCTTCCGGTGGCGTATTATTTTCCGCGCCCATCAATTCGTGGCGAGCCTGTCTCCAGTCTGCTTCGGTAAATTCGTCAGGATTGCGTTCATCGATCATCGCAATCTCCCTGGCGCGTCTTTCGACCTCCTCAGGCGACGGCGCGCCCAGCCCGTTGCCGTGCACCGAGATTTTTCCCGCGTGAGGTTGTGAGTAATCGTTCATAACCAATGATGCGAAAGGCCACAGCGCCTTGTTCGCACTACAGTGTGCCTTACAGATTAGGAGCTTGCAATACTAGCGCGAAAAAAAGACCTGGGGCTGTTTTAAGATGACGAGGCAAAAATTTGTTACACTCCAGGGCGGTACTGTCCTTGCGTTTCAAGAATATGGCGATGCAGATGGCGTGCCGGTGATATTTTGCCATGGCTGGCCGAGCTCATGCACCATGGCGCAACTCACAGACGAGCCAGCACGAGAGCTTGGCGTTCGTATCATTTCACCTGATCGACCGGGCATTAGCGGATCGAGCTTGCAGCCCGGTCGAAAATTAGCCGATTGGCCCCGCGTGATCGAAGGGGTTCTCGATCACCTCGGGATTGGCGAATTTCGAGCACTCGCGATTTCTGGTGGCGCCCCTTATGCGTACGCGACAGCGGCAACAATGCCGGGACGGGTGCGGGCGATTGCGATTGTATGCGGCGCGATTCCCATGGCCGAGCTCGAAGATGGGAGAGGTTTGCTGCCACTCTACCGTTGGATGCTGGCGCTTTACCGATCGCGACCGCAACTCTTGCGAAGGCTGTTTAGCATCGCACGGCCGATTCTGGCATTGCGGCCGCCCGTCCGCCTTCGGCCGTTACTTTTGAAGATGCTCATGTTGCGACCGTGCGATGCAGAAAGCCTGCGTGACGCGGCAGCGTTCGAAGCCATTTTTGAAAGTCAGCGGCGGGCCTGGCGTGGGTCGGCTGAAGGGGTAATGGCGGATGCGCAGATCTATGCTCAGCCGTGGGGATTTTCGCTGGAAGACATACGTGTTCCGGTGCGGCTTTGGCATGGAACGCAAGACCGGGCCTTCTCCGTTCGGCTGGTGAAAGAAATCGCAGAGCGATTGCCCAACTGCAAAGCGCGCTTCATTGATAACGCAGGGCATTATTCGCTGCCAATCCGTTACATACGCGAGATTCTTGCCGATTTGATATCTTTGTAGTGGCGGGCGTGCCGCCTGCGTTCTGAGAAGATGCAGACGACACGGCCGCCGCTACATTTTAATCATGGAAGAGGATTTCACTGGGGGCGCAATTCACGATCAGCCAACACGGCGCCAATGGAGCATTGATCCGCCGTTCGACGCGCGTGTGCGGCAGCTGGTTCGCGATTGGGACGCAAGTGAATCTCCCGAACTGATCGAGGAAATGATCGTTACTGCGCTGAA
>JBKPGQ010000105.1:0-10358 GCA_046729455.1 Verrucomicrobiota bacterium | reverse complement strand
CCACGATACAGAGGAATGCGACCAGGACGCTTTCCGTTCGATTGGTGAATGGTTTTGATTGGCTATTCATCCAACGCTAGGAGCGACAGAGACGCAGCAGCTCGCTTATATCTGGCTGAAAAATCATGCGCGAGGAAAGCTCTGTGTCTCATCTTAGGAGCAACTCGATGAGTCTCGCAGTACCACTACGGAAATAAACAGAAACGGCGGTCGTCTTCGACCGCCGTTTCCAAAGTTCTGCCGTTACTTGCCTGCTACGACTCTACGAAGATTTGTATTTGACCGAGCACCCGTACGGTTTGGTCTGTGGCGTGGAAACAGATTTGCCTGCCAATGATTGATCCAACGCTGCCTTCACATAGTTCGTCGAGCTGGGGATATCTGCTGGGTTCGGCGTCGCTTTGCTGTCGATCGCTCCTTCGTAAGCGATTTTTCCGTCCGGATTGATGATCACCATGTTTGGGGTGTTCTTGGCGCCATAAGCGCGACCCACTTTGCCGTCCGGATCGAGAAGCAAGGCAGTCTGCTGCGTCTTCCAGGAAGTGGCGACTTTCTGGGCCTGTTCCGGCGTCAAGTTGCCTTCGGTACCAGGCGCGTTGGAATCGATGGTCAACCAAACCACGCCCTTGTCTGTATATTCTTTCTGCAATTTTTGCATGTTATCGCTGCCGTAATGCTTCTTCACAAACGGGCATTCCGGATTAAACCATTCGAGCACGACGTACTTCCCTTTGTATTGGGAAAGTGAATGCGTCTGGCCTTTCGCGTCGGGTAATGAAAAATCCGGCGCAGCGTTGCCAACTGGCGGCGGCTCCAAGGCAAAAATTGCGGTAGCGACTAACGATGTGAGTACGGTCAAGGTTATTTTTTTATTCATAAACGGATTAGAAAACGAAGTTATTAAGCTAGTTCAATTTTCTTGTGAATTTACCACATTGGCAAGAACTGGAGCGGATACAAATACATGAACGAAGATATTTTTGGCGGTTGAATGGTCGACTCTGCCCAACCGAACAAGGGAACTTGGTGTGCTGACTAACTTGCCTTCGATTTGCGAAGTCTCTCGTTCTGCTCGGAATGGCCAGCTTCAGAGATCAGGAGGACAGCGGTCCCACTCAGTTCACCAGCACGAAACCGATCTAGCGCCGTGTTGGCTTGTTCCAAGAGCAATGTTTCTGTCTTTGTTTTAACAGGGACACGTGGTGCGATGTCGAAAAACTCTTCGCCATCGCGTCGGGTCAGGGTTGCCACGGACGTTATGATTCGTTCTTCCCACAGGTCCGCATCAGGAAATGAGGGAATATCAGTCATGTGACTCCCGCCACAGACTACGATGCCGCCCTTTGCGAGTGCGTGCAGCGCTACGGGCACAAGCGAGCCGACCGAGGCGAAAATAATTGCAGCATCGAGCTTCTCCGGCGGCATCTCGTCGGAACCGCCGGCCCACTTTGCGTCTAGCGCTTTCGCGCTTTGCTGCGTTTCGATGTCGCCCGGTCGCGTAAACACGAAAAGGTCGCGCCCCTCATAAATGGCAATCTGCGCGATCAAGTGCGCCGCATTACCAAAGCCATACATGCCGAGCCTGTGCGCATCTCCGGTTTTGCGATAGGAACGATAACCGATCAACCCCGCGCAAAGCAGGGGCGCGACTTCAACATCATTGTAATTGTCAGGCAAATGAAAACAGAATCGTGCATCGGCAACCGTAAACTCGGCATACCCGCCGTCGATGGAATAACCGGTAAAGCGCGCTCGATCACACAAATTTTCCCGGTTCGATCGACAATAAACGCATTCGCCGTCGGTCCAGCCAAGCCACGGAATGCCAACACGGTCGCCAACTTGAAATTGCGAATCCACTTCGTCTCCGATCTCTTCGACACGGCCAACAATTTGGTGACCTGGTATGAGTGGCAGTTTTGGATCCCGTAGCTCGCCATCGACCACGTGAAGATCCGTCCTGCACACGGCGCATGTCGCGATTCGTACTAGCAATTGTCCCTTGGCCGGCCTTGGCTTCGGCATATCGCGGAGCTGGAGCGACTGCCGGGGCCTATCCAGAACCATTGCACGCATTGTTAAACAACCTTCCTCCTGCTCCTGCTCATGCTCATGATCTTTCGGGCTGTCTTAGAGCAAGAATAAGAGCAGGAGCAAGACCAAGAGAATCTAGTGCACGGCCGCGGGCGCGGGTCGCACCTGTCCCCTCGCTGGTTCGCCTTCGTGCTCGTGGAAGTGCGCGCTGCGCAGGAACGGTACCTTATCTAGCACGTGCTCCTGGAACCATTCTAACCAGAGATAGATGACTGGTGTCACAAACAGCGTAATCAGTTGAGAGAAAATCAGACCCCCGACGATCACCAGTCCGAGTGGACGGCGCGATGCAGCGTCCTGGCCGAACCCAAGCGCAATCGGCACGGCCCCCATAAGCGCAGCCAGCGTCGTCATCATAATAGGACGAAACCGCTCCATGCTGGCTTCGTGAATAGCCGAGCGCAGGTCCCAGCCTTCGTCGATTCGTTGCAGGGCAAAATCGACAACCATGATGCCGTTCTTTTTCACGATACCTAACAAAAGGAAAAGTCCGATCACGCTGTATAGCGATAGCACCGAGTGAAAGAGATACAATGTGGCCAGTCCACCGACTACCGCAGGCACGATCGCTGGAAACAAGACCGTGAATGGATGTACGTAACTTTCGTAAAGAATTCCCAGAATTACATACATAACAAAGACCGCGGCAAGCAGCAGTAATGGCAGAGAGCGGAACAGTTGCTGAAACACGAGCGTTTCTCCTTGGAAGATGCCTTGCACAGTGGGGTACTTCGGATGGATCTGCGCGAACGCGTCCTCGATAAACTTGGTGGCATCGCCGATCGCAACGTTTGGCAACAGGTTGAAGTTAAACGTGACACTGGTGAACTGATTCAGATGGTTCACGGCTTGTGGGCCAATAACTTCCTTTGTCGATGTTACAACGCGCATCGGGACGAGGTTTGACATGTTACCTGTGGTCGTCGCGATCGTTCCCCCACCCGAGCCGCTCGCGCTGAAGTTACCGCTGGTGCCGCTGCGAACATACAGATCACCCAAGTCGCTAGGGTGTGCCCGCTCCTTGTCTTTCACTTCGAGAATAACCTGGTATTGGTCGTCCGGTTCTTTGATGAGATAGACGTAGTTTTGCGAATAAGCGTTGCGCATCAGGCTTTGGATTGAGGAAGCAGAAACGCCGTAGGTCGCAGCGCGATCCCGGTTGATATCGATCTTAAGATTTGGCGTGTCGTGGTAGTAATCGGAGCGCACGCTGGCGAAGCCCTTGAATTGTTGAAGTTTTGCCATCAGTTGATCGGCCACAGCATAAACTTCCTCCGGTACGATGCCGCTGATGGTGTAGGCATACTGTCCCTGGGTTTGACTGGTCGCTCCAACGCTAATTTGCAACACGGGACTTGGCGTTAACACAGCTGTGATGCCGGGAATTGAACCAATCGATTTTTGCAGCCGCAAAATAACCTGGTCGATAGGCGGACGTTCTCCGCGCGGTTTCAAAAAAAGAAACACTAGTCCCTGGGATAGTGCGCCGCGCCGGGCGAAACCGGCGAGCGTGAAAAATTGTCCGACGGCCGGATCGTCTTGGAGCTTCTTATTGACCTGCGCCTGATAGTTGCGCATCTGGTCCGGCGACGATCCTTCCTGCGCGATGAATACGCCGCGAATGAAACCGCTGTCGCCCGGCGGCAACAACGTGAAGGGCAGATGCGTGAAAAAGAACCAGAGACCCAGGATGCAAACGAGCAGGATCGGCACGGTGAGCCATGCGCGGTCTAAAAACTTGTCGAGCACTCGACCGTAGGCGGCGATAACGCGTTTAATGAAATTGCTGGTGTGCCGTTCCATCCAGGCGGGTTTGTGGCCAGCCTTGCGCTCGCCGAGAATGCGTGCGCACATCAACGGCGTGAGTGTTAGCGACACAAGACCCGAAGCGAGGATGGCCACAATGATGGTCACGGAGAATTCTCGGAAGATGCGACCCAGCAGCCCGGGAATGAAAACAAGCGGAATGAAGACGGCGGCGAGTGAGAGGGTCATCGACAGGATGGTAAAAGAAATTTCGCCGGCGCTGTTGAATGTGGCCTTCAGGATCGACTCGCCGTGCTCGGCACGGCGTACTACGTTTTCCAAGAACACAATTGCATCATCGACAAGGAAACCGATGGCCAGTGTCAGCGCCATCAACGTCAGATTGTTGATGGAGAAATTGAGCATGTACATCACGGTCACAGTGAGCAGCAACGACATTGGCAGCGCCACAGCCGGAATCAGTGTGTCGGTGGCGCGGCCGAGAAAGACATAAATAACGGCCACCACGAGTACGAACGCGATGATGAGTGTCCATTTTACGTCGTTAGCAGAATGAACGATGGTTTGCGACCGGTCGAACACCGGCGTGAACTTGATCGACCCCGGCAAGCTCGCACGCAGCTCAGGGAAAAGCGCTTTCACGGAGTTGGCCACTTCCACCGCGTTTGCACCTGCCTGCCGGGAAACCGCGAGCACAACTACCGAGCCGGGCGGATTAAAACCGCGCATCCAGAAAAACCGCGAGATGCGCTCGTCCTCCACGCTTTGGCGCACATCGGCGACGTCGCTCAGGTAAACCGGCGAACCGTTTGGGTTACGCGCTACGATCAATTCGCGATAGCCCTCGGCCTTATCGATCTGCCCATTGGGTTGCAGCACGAAGGTGCGATGCGCGCCATCGAACTGTCCCGCGCCGGAATAGACCGTGCCCGATTTAATCCCGCTGGCCAGATCGTCCATTGTCAGGCCGCGCGCCGCCAGCGCCGATGGGTCGGCCTTGATTCGAATCGCGCCTTGCACGCCATAAATGTTCACTTGCGAGACGCCCGGCAGTATGTTGATGCGCTGCCCAACAGCGGTGGATGCGTACTTATACAGGTCCCAGTCCGTCAACGTGTCCGACATTAGGCCTAACAAGTAAACGGCCTGATCGTTCGGGTTCGCCTTGGTAAATGTGGGCGGACTCGGTAGATCGAGCGGGAGGTCGCCCGTGGCGCGCTGGATGGCGGCCTGCACATCCGTCGCGGCGTCGGTGATGCTTTTGCTCAAAACAAACTGCAAGGTCAACTGCGTATTGCTCTGTGTGCTGTTGCTGGTGATGATGTCGAGCCCGGGAATTTGCAGAAATTGTTTCTCCAGCGGCGTGGCGATGCTGTTAGCCATCGTCGTCGGATCCGCGCCAGGATACGAGCAAGTGACTTGTATGACCGGATAATCGACTGCGGGCAGATCGTTGACGGCCAGTTTCCCGTAAGTCGCAAGACCGGCGACGATCACGGACAACGTCAGCAACACGGTCATCACCGGCCGGCGGATAAACGGACCGGAGAGTCCCGAGCCTTGGACCGGGACTAACTTTGCCGTCGGCTCCGACAATTCCTGAGCGAATCTACGGCGGTCCCTGTCTCTTACTTCACGTTCGCCGTCATGTTCCTCCGCGTCATTCATATGGCATTCCGCTTTTCGAATTGGCTGAGTTGCTGGGAGATTGAGCAACGTACTGTTGGGGCGTCACTTTCGTCCCGGGCGCAAGCGCGAGCTGGCCAGTGACCACCACGGTCTCGCCATCTTTCACGCCCTCCTCGATTACGGTGAGGTCGCCTTCCTGGCGTTGGCCCGGTTTCACAGGACGAAGATCAACAGTGTTGTCGGATTTCACTATGAAAACGAACGGCCCACTCTGGCTAACCTGGACGGCTTGCGACGGAACAAGCGTGGCGTTCTTGAGCACGTCCAGGATGAAACGGACCCGCACAAATTCCGACGGCCACAGCGCGCGATCCGGGTTCGGCGTGACCCCACGGGCTTTCACGGTTCCGGAGCCTGGCTGTACTGCGTTGTCGATGAAATACAGATCGCCGGTGCGCGGAGCGATCGAGCCATCCGGCAAATAGGTTTGCACTTTTACGTTTGGCCCACCGAGATATTTTCGCACTACCGGAAGATCGTTCTCGGCCACGGTGAAATCGGTGTAAATCGGATCGAGACCCTGGATCGTGACGAGCGACGGAGTCGAGGGGCCAACCAGATTGCCAACGTCAACATTGCGCAGACCTACTCGTCCATTAATCGGCGATTTGATGTAACACCAGTCGAGGTTCACCTGGGCAGCCTCCGCCGCAGCCTGAGACTTCTGCGCATTCGCCACAGCCTGGTCGTAGTCCTGCTGCGATATCACCTTTCTATTGCGCAGGTCTTCTTGTCGCTTCAGCGTCACCTGGTCCAACTCTGCTTGCGCTTTCGCTTGGTCGAGAGCGGCTTGAAACGGCCGCGGGTCGATAGTGAAAAGGGGGTCGCCTTTTTTCACATCGGACCCATCCTGAAAATGGCGCGCGATGATTACGCCATTCACCTGTGCCTGCACCTGCACAGTTTCGTACGCCGCGCAGGTCCCGATTTCGTCGAGATAAACCGGCACGTCTTTGCTCACGGCTTTGGCAACCGTCACCGGCCGCCCCGGCGGTTGCTTCGCTTGCGGGGAAGGAACGCCGTGCCGCAAACTGCGCAGCAGAACCAAAACAGCCAATACGGCAAAAAGCGCATAGGCCCAGCGTGGAACGCGTTGCGGTCCCGTCCGTCGAGGCTTCGTTGCCTTCGGCGCTTTAATCGTAACGCGACGCTCTTCTTCTTGCACGATATTCATTTTTTAAGGTGGCCGTTGTGGGAATCCGGAATTTCGTCAATGCGTCAGCTCCATTTTTCCTTTCCGCCTTTTCGTAAATCTGTGTGAGAACACGCATGCAAGTACGCAGGTCCGCCGGCGAAACGTCTTCCAGTAATTCGTGGCGCAGTTTTTTGGCGGTTGCGTTGATTTGGGAAATCACCCGCTGCGCGCGCTGACCCAGCAGCACCATCTTGCAACGGCGATCGTGTGGCGAACCTCTGCGGAGGATCCAGCCTTCTCTTTCCAGCCGGTGCAACAACGTCACCAATGATGGTTCCTCGATGCCTAACCGCTCCGCGATTTCGGCCTGTGTAAGAGCGTCTCCTGCAAGCGAGAGATGCAGCAGCGTGCGCCATTTCGCCTGGCTCAGACCCATTGGCTTAAGCCGTTCGTCCAACTTCAGCCGCCAGGCGCGAGCCGTCCCGTGGAGAAGCGGCCCAAATGTTTCGTCATCGGTCATGTGACGCAGACTGAATTGGTTAGTATGCTAACCAATTCCAATCTGCCGCCCTGTCAATGTTCAACTTCGAAGAGAATCAGCTCCCGTTTGCGATAATCCCGCACCCGCGCACGCAGATGCGCACGTGGTGATGCGGTTGTCACTGCGGCTTCTTTGTTACCTCGAATAACAAAATACCGCGCGTCGGCCGGCAGGTCCTGAACGCGATTCACGTATTCAAGTGGCGCCGTCACATAAAAAAAAACCGGCTGATATTCTGGATCCACCGCATAAAGCCTCTCACCCGGGGGAACCAGTGCATTAATCTCCGCGGCGGCCTTTTTCACTTGTTGCCTGTCTCTCAAGATTACCGCTGTGAGTGGATAACCAATCCCTCCAACAACGAGGCCAACTCCGACGAACAGGGCAGCGATTTTGGCCCACCGTTGCTGATCGGTCGGACCTCTTTCCCAAGGCCATACCAACGCATGTCCCGCGTAGCTCATCGCGAGCAGCCATGAAGCCGGAGCTATTACAGGCATGCTGTATCGCGGCAACGCACCGGGAACGAGGTTCATAGCGAGAAATGGGACTCCTATCCCCCACGCGAGAGCACGCGCGAGCCGTTGCTCGGCGTAATCGTGAAACTTTGAAAACCTGACGAAGGGGAATAGAAGAATCCAGGGCAGAAAATAGATAAGACTGCGCGGGATATTTTGAATCCAACTGACGAACTTGAAATCGATGCCTTGCAGCCGCCCGGTGAACTGATTGGACCACTTGACTGTCGCAACGTGCGTCGTCGTACTGTGCAAGAACGGGATCGCCCACGCCGCAAAGAATGCCAGCATGATCGCTAGCCCGGCGAAATGTGCCGGATGAATAAGAAGCCGCCATTCTTTCATCTGCCAAAGGACGGCAAGCACGATGGCGTAAAAAAATACGAGATGGGTTGGACCTTTCGCCAAAAGCCCAAGTCCTAGAAAAACGAATGCCGGAACCCAAACGAGCCACGGCGATTTCCGTTGGACCCAAAAGCTCAGCCAAAAAATAATCGCAAGACCACAAAGCGAGATATAGAGCGCTTCGATTTCAATTAACCGGCCCTTTTCTATCATTCCAATGTTCGTCATCCAGATGAGAGCAGCGACGATCGATCCTCGTGGCCCTAGATTGGCGCGCGCGACGGTGACAAACGCAATCGCCACAGCGAGCACGGCAACTGCCGATGGCAGACGTGCAGTCCATTCATTGCGCACTCCAAAAATTCGAAAGGATGCAGCTACCAGCCAGTTCACAAGAGGCGGCTTCCGGAAATATGGATTTCCTCCCACTTCAGGAACGACGTAGTTACCGGTCTTGAGCATCCCGATCGCCGGCAAGATGCGTCGTCCCTCTTCTCCTTTGATCGCAATAGAACCAAGCGCTGGTAAATAGATCACCGCCCACACGAGTAGGACGACAAGAACGGCTTGTAGGCGCGAATTCATTGGATGTTGGACGTTCGAGATTGAGCGTTGGACGTCAAATCTAACCAACGGGTATCTTGACGAGAAGGCCCGAAGACGGTAACCTAAGCGTCGAGTCCGCGCGCTGATCGGAGTGGGAACTGGCGTCCCACTCTTTTTAGTCTGCGGGCTACATGTTTTATGAACGCAGAATTTATTGCGATGCTTGATTATCTGGAGCGGGAGCGTGGGATTAAACGCGAAATCCTGCTCGAGGCAGTCTCGAACGCCCTACTCTCAGCCTCGAAGAAGAGCGTGGGCGCTTCACGCGATCTACGCATCGACATCAATCCGAAGACTGGCGAAATCCGGGCGCTGGCAAACCTGGTGGTGGTCGACGAAGTCACTAATCCACAGGATGAAATCGAGCTGTCGAAAGCGCGCAAGATCAAGCCCGATGCAAATGTCGGTGACGCCATCGAAGTGGAAGTGACACCGAAGAATTTTGGACGCATCGCGGCCCAGACCGCGAAACAAGCGATGATGCAGCGGATTCGCCAGGCCGAGAAAGAAATGATCTATGAGGAATTCAAAGACCGCGCCGGCGAAATCGTCAGTGGAACGGTGCGACGCTTCGATCGTTCGGACGTCATCCTAGATCTTGGAAAATTCGAGGCCGTCATGCCGCAACGCGAGCGAGTGGTAGTGGAAGATTACAACGTGGGCGATCGACTCCGCGCGTACGTCGTCGCGGTGGAAAACGGTATCCGCGGTCCGGAAATCATCGTCTCACGCAGCCATCCCAATTTTGTGCGCAGGCTTTTCGAGTTGGAAGTAAGCGAAATCGCGGACGGCACCGTGGAGATTCGTGGCATCGCGCGAGAAGCAGGCTATCGCACCAAGATCGCAGTCTGGAGCGCGAATGAAAAAGTGGACCCGGTAGGCGCGTGCGTCGGCATGCGCGGTTCGCGCGTCAAAAACATCGTCCGCGAGCTGAACAACGAAAAGGTCGATATCATTCGCTGGAGCTCCGATCCGAAGGAATACGTCCTCGAAGCGCTCAAGCCGGCAAAAGTGAAAAATCTTGTTTTCGATACGGAGAAGAAAAGTGTGCAGATTTCCGTTGATGAAGATCAACTTTCCCTCGCGATCGGAAAAAAAGGACAGAATGCGCGGTTGACTTCGCGATTGACTGGCTGGGAGATCAATATCGGCAAGGATACATCGGCGACGACCGTGGTAGAACAGAAAGTCGCGCAAGCCGCGCAAACGCTTGCTGGTGCCCTGCCTGTTACCGAAGAGCAGGCGCTTACCCTGGTAAAATCCGGTTTTACGAATTTGGAGGGATTGCGCGATGCGGATATGCAAGATTTAGTGGATATTCTCGCGGTCGATGAAACAAAGGCACGCGAGATTTACGAGGCCGTCCATCGGCAGGAACTCGTACAATAACATGGCTCTGGTTTAGGGAAGCTCGGGCCATGAGCAAAATTTTAAACGAACAACAATGGCAACGAAGACGAGCAGCAAAACTGCAACGCGCAAACCGGCCGCGCGCGGGACTGCTGCTGCCTCCAAGCCAGCAGCCGCCGCCAAGGCAAAACTTCCGAAGCGAAAAATAAAGGAGGATGTTGCGCCGGCAGCAAAGCCACGCACTCCTGCGCCCTCAAAGTCGGCTCCGGACACCGCACGGCCTTCGAGCCGCGAAGCAGAGAGCGTCTCACTC
>JBKPGQ010000104.1:0-2950 GCA_046729455.1 Verrucomicrobiota bacterium | reverse complement strand
GATCAGACCGATCGCCGTGAGCAAGACGAATACTCCGAGAAAAATCAGCCACGGTGAGATCAGCGAATAGTCAACCGGCGGCGCAATATCGTGAAACTCTTCAGCCAACAGCAATGGAGTAATGGAGTAGTGGAGTAATGGAGTGTTGAGCGGCGAATTCATCTAATCACTCCATTGCCTGGATCTCTTATCGAACACCAAGACGGCGCTCGCGTTGTTTGAAAAAGGAGCGCAGCTGCGGCAGATAGTCCTTGCCGGTTTGCAGAGCGATCGCGTCGATATTGTTCCGGCGCAGCACGCGTGCAAGTTCCTGTTCGCGTTCATCCACAAGACCGCTAAAGCGCGCTCGCGTTGTGCGGTCAGCCGTGTTGATCTCAATTTGATCGCCCGTCTCGGCGTCTTCCAAGGTGATAATGCCGATATTAGGCAAGAGCCTTTCTCGTTCATCGTGAATATGGATGGCCACGAAATCGTGCCGCCGTCCACTCACTGCCAATGCTCGCGAAAAATCGGGTGCCTGAAAATCCGAAATGAAGAACACAACAGCGCGTCGTGTGACAATTTTGTTCAGATAGTCGAGGGCCAGCGCCGGTTCTGTGCCGCGTCCCTTTGGTTCGAAAAACAAAATCTCTCGAATAAGCCGCAGCGTATGGGAGCGGCCTTTCTTTGGGGGGATAAAAAGTTCGACGCGATCGGTGAAGAGGATGAGCCCCACCTTGTCATTGTTCCTAATTGCGCTGAAAGCGAGCAAGCACGCGACTTCAGCGGCCAATTCGCGTTTCGATTGCGTTGTGCTTCCGAAATTTCCTGATGCGCTGACGTCCACGACCAGCATTACCGTTAGCTCCCGTTCTTCCGTAAATTTTTTCACGAACGCGTTGCCCATCCGGGCGGTGACATTCCAGTCAATCGAGCGAATTTCATCTCCTGGCTGATACTCCCGCACGTCTTCAAAATTCATTCCCCGGCCTTTGAAGACACTGTGGTAATCGCCAGCGAACGCGGTCTCGACGAGGCCTCTCGTTTTTATCTCGAGGGTCCTGATCTTTTTGAGAATCTCGGCTGCTTCCATTGCGTGTGAGAAGTGATTAGTGAGAGGTGAGAAGTGGTTAAGCGAAGAACTCTTCGATGTTGGACAACTGTTCGATCGTCGACTCCGTTTCTTCCACGCGTGAAATCGCTCGATAATCTGTCGCCGGAGGGTCCTTACAGAAATCGTCGGCGCGATCGATCATGCGTGAAAGCATTTGACCGATCGAAATGTATTCGGAGTCGAGCGCGTCGAATTCCTCGATCGAGAGATACTGCGCGTCGCGCGCATCGTCCAGCCATGACTCCGTCTCTGTCGCTTCGCCAAGCGCTTCATCAAGTTTGTTAACAGACACCGCTTTGTAACGCCGGCGACCCCAGGCCTCGGCGATCATCGCTTTCACCGCGCGTGAGTTTCGGCGAATCTGATCAGTCAGTGAATAACGCTCTTCTGCTGGAAATTCGCGACTGAGCTCGAAAATCTTCTGCGCAGTTCCTCGGGCGTCCTGATAAACATTTAGATCACGAAATGATCTTGCGATAGCCATCCACACCTCTCACTTCTCACGAATCACCTCTCACTCGCTCCATCAAGGCACCGGCAACCCAGCAAAAATCCGCTCAATAATGGTCTCGCTGGTGACTGCCTCCGCCTCGGCTTCGTAACTTACGATGATGCGATGTCGTAGCACGTCAGGGCCAATGCTCTTTATGTCCTGCGGCGTGACGTATCCGCGACCGTTTAGAAATGCATGGGCCCGAGCGCCGAGCGCAAGGTAAATCGTCGCACGCGGTGAAGCTCCGTAACGAATGAGTCCTTCGAGTCGCAAATTGTAGGCTGCTGGCTCGCGCGTCGCCCAGACCACGTCCACGATGTAGTCCTTCACGCGGTCATCAATATAAATACTGTTGACCACGTCGCGTGCCGCGATGATTTCCTTCGGATCGACTACCGGATCAACTCGCAAATCGGGTGCCGAAGTCGCCATTAAGTCGAGAATGTTTCGCTCCTCGGACTTTTGTGGATAGCCAATATTTAATTTGAACATGAAACGGTCGAGCTGCGCTTCCGGAAGTTGATAAGTCCCTTCCTGCTCAATGGGATTTTGCGTCGCCAAAACAAGAAACGGATCGGAAAGGGGATAGGTCTGCTCGCCGATGGTGACTTGTCTCTCCTGCATCGCCTCAAGCAGAGCGCTTTGAACCTTGGCCGGTGCGCGATTGATTTCGTCGGCCAGGATTAGATTTGAAAAGATCGGGCCCAGTTTGGTGGTAAACTCTCCCGTCCGCGGATTGTAAATGAGGGTGCCAACTAGATCCGCAGGCAAAAGGTCTGGGGTAAATTGCAGCCTTTGGAAACCGGTCTGGATACAGGCGGCCATTGTTTTCACTGTTAGCGTTTTTGCCAGCCCAGGAACGCCTTCGAGCAGGAGATGACCATTCGCGAGCAGCCCGAGTAAGAGGCGATCCACCAAATATTTCTGGCCAATGACAACGTGACCGACCTGTTGGCGGAGCCCCGGAATCCATTGGCCCAGCTCACGAACTTCCTGCGTAATTTCCTGCGTAGATTTCATACGGTCTCGTGAGACACGCAGGCCTGGGCGAATGTTCGATCAAACGTGCCGCAACCTGCTGACTTTCTGCTCATTTCGCTTGCAAATCCAATGCTTCCTCCCCCTCTTCGCGCCCGAGCGTAGTGCCAGAATGATGCTAAACATTAGGTCGCAATGTTCATTCTCAAGCCGTGGCATCGAGCAATTTGGATAGTCGTGTTTGCCGGTATCACGATCTCGGTCCTCGCATGGTGCGCGTGGAAGGATCCGGCAATCAATTTTTTACCGCGCGATAGACGGGCGGAGTGGATTGTTTTTCCTACCGCAATCGACGCGCGCGCGCACTGGTTTAGCAGCCTTGATGC
>JBKPGQ010000103.1:0-7535 GCA_046729455.1 Verrucomicrobiota bacterium | reverse complement strand
GAAGAACAATCCGCTGGCGCTCAAAATTCTCGAGCCTGACAACTGGCGTCGAATCGAAGGACAAGGCATCCAGCAAGTTTATGACGCAACCGCAGAGGCGTTCGAGAAAATTCGCGAGGGAGATGGGCCTTTCTTTTTCTGGATCAAGATGGAGCGCCTTTCCAGTCATACCAGCTCCGATGATCAGAAACTTTATCGCAGCGCCGAAGAATTGCAGGCACTGGAAAAATCAGACCCCCTCAAGTGATGGAAAGATCAGTTGATCCAGGAGGGTGTGATCACTGCGGAGGAATTCGCGAAGCTCGATAATGAGGTCAAGGAGCGGATTCGCCGAGAGTATGCGGAGGCGGAAAAAGCCGAGGACCCGTCGCCTAACGAGTTACTTGCCAACGTTACCAAATCACCTCCAAAGATTAACAAAGAAATACTTCCGGCCGGGAAATATCGTATTGGCGATACAGTGAATAAGACATTGCGCGTCGGTCTGGAGGAAGATTCGAGGCGCATAGTCTTCGGTGAAGACATTGAAGATCCGAAGGGCGGCGTGTTCCGTCTCACACAAAAGCTTTCAACCGAGTTTCCCGAGCAGGTGTTCAATTCGCCTCTTGCCGAATCGACGATTCTCGGTGTCGCCTGCGGTCTGGCGGCATACGGCAAACGCCCGGTCTTCGAATTGCAATTTATTGATTTCATTTATCCGGGGTTCAACCAGCTGGTCACAAACATTTCGACTCTGCGCTGGCGATCATTTGGTAATTGGAAATGCCCCGCTGTGATTTATGCGCCATATGGGGCTTATCTGCCCGGCGGAAGCTTGTGGCACAGCCAGGCGAACGAATCGGCTCTCGCTCATTACCCCGGTCTAAACATTGTGATCCCGAGCACACCGGCTGATGCCGCTGGATTGCTCTGGACAGCGATGCAAAGCGAAGATCCGGTCGTCTTTTTGATACCCAAACATCTCCTTTGGGCGGAACACGAATACACGGAGCCAATTCGCGCGGTTCCGTTGGGCGAGGCCCACAAGTTGCATGATGGCTCTGATGTCACCCTCGTCGCATGGGGTAACACGGTCGAGAAATCATTGGAAGCTTTAGACAAGATCGGCAACAAAATCAGCGTCGAACTAATCGATCTGCGCTCCATTGTTCCGTGGGACAGAGCCACGATCGAGAAATCAGTGACAAAGACCCGTCGGCTGGTGGTGGTTCAGGAGGACACCGAAAATTGTAGTGTCGGTCAGATGATGATTTCTCACATCACGAGTATTCCGGAGCTTTGGAATGAAATGATAAGCCCACCGATTCTGGTCAGCAAAGCAAACGTCATAATCGGTTATAACCCGATTTATGAGTACGCGGCGTTGCCCGACGTGGATCGGATCGTCTCCGCAATTCAGCGCTCGGTCGCGACGAGACAGGAACGTCCTATAGCCGCGGTCGCCGACCGCGATCGTGCAACCGCAGAGCCCGAATTTGCTGAGCCGTTACCGAGGGTCTCAGCCACGAAGGAAACCAGCAAACAGCGGATACAAAGCATTACCGTCCCAGTGATGGGCGAAGGGATCCGGAACGCAAAAGTTGTTTCGCTTTTGAAAAATCCCGGCGACACCATCGCGCTCGATGATGAGCTCTGCGAAGTGGAAACGGACAAAGCGGTTTATCCCATTCAGTCGTCGTTTGCCGGTGTAATGGGCGAATGGAAAACAAAAATAGGCGACACTGTCGAGATTGGTCAGGAGCTTGGCACGATCGTAACCGCCGAGCCATCGTTTGCCGATCAGTTTCAAGAAGCAGCTAAGGTCTTGCCAGAGGCTGGAGAGGCGACTGTCCCCAGCCGCAAACAACCGGAGGCTGCGCCTGAGGAACGCCGTCGCTACAAAATCGAACCCGCGCTATCACCGACGATCACGCGCAAGCTCGCTCACGTGATCCCCGCCAACTTGCAGATCGATGCGCGATGGGACGCAATTCGCAAGGCGCGCGATGCAGCGAAAAGGAAAAATGGGAAAAATGCCCCTTCTCCTTCGGTGATGATCGCCTGGGCGGTGGTGCAAGCCATGGAAAAACATGCGCCTTTCCGTCGCCTCATTCTGGAAGACGAGCGTATCGTTGAGAACGAGAATTTTGATCTCGGTGTTGCAGTGGCACTGGAAGGCGATCGTCTCGCGACGGCGGTGATTGTTGATGCGAACAAGAAGTCCTGGCCGGAATTTGTAAAGATTTACAACGAAACGGTCGATGCTACCCGCGACGGCCGCGTCGATGCGATGAACGCCCCGGTTGTGATTACGAGTCTGGGCGCATTCGGTGTAAAGGCTGGTGCGCCAATCGTTGTGCCGCCATCAGTTGCTACGCTTTTCGTCGGTACCGCCCATCGCGAGCTGATTCCAAACGGAAAGAAAAACGAAACCGCAGAAGTCATCACGCTTTCGCTTACCTTCGATCATCGAGTCGTAAACGGCGCTGGTGCCGCCAGCTTCGCGAACGAAATTAAAAAACAAATCGAAGGATTTAAGATCCCCGCAGGAAAGGTAGGCGCGATCAGGAGCTGATATCTGCGCGTTTGCTGCGCTTCCGGTTTCCGAATTTGTTTGATCGCAAGCAAGACGCCACATTTCTTGAAATGACCACGGCCAACAAGATCACCCTTGTCCGGATCTTGATGATCCCGGCTTTCGTCACGATGGCGATCTATTATGGCGAGAGCATCAAACGCGGTCAGCCGCTGGAGTGGCAGCGTTTCGCGGCGATTATCATTTTTATTCTTGCTGCCGTAAGCGACGGCCTGGACGGATACGTTGCGCGCCGGTACAACCAACGCAGCAAGCTCGGAGTGTATCTCGATCCAATTGCGGACAAAGGTTTGCTTTTGAGCGGCATCATCACGCTGAGCATCAGCAACTGGAGTCAATCCGATCCTGAATACGGAAGCTTTCCCGCGTGGTTTCCGGTTCTCGTAATCACGCGTGACGCCGTGATTCTGGTGGGCACAATGATACTGTATTTGCTCAATGGCAAAGTACATGTGAAGCCAAATTGGACTGGGAAAGTTGCGACCGTTCTGCAGATGATCGCCATTGGATGGGTGATGCTGCAGCTGCGTTTTCTTCCGCTTATTCTCGTCGTCGTCGTTGCGGGAATTTTTACTTTGATTTCAGGCGTGGTTTACGTCCTGGATGGTGTGCGCCAGTTGCAAGCCGAAGGGCATGCGCACCCGCAGCGAGGTTAGGATAGAATTCTTCAGGCGATGAACGGCCTAACGAATATGCCGAGCGTCGCGATTGTTGGTCGGCCAAACGTTGGCAAGTCTGCGCTGTTCAATCGTCTGATTGGCCGAAAAATTGCCATCGTCCATGACCAGCCTGGAATTACTCGCGACAGGATTTCCGCGATTTGTGCACGCGGCACACGGCCTTTTGTTGTTTGGGATACCGGCGGGATTTTCGGTGTGGGTGAATCGGAATTGAGCGCGCAGGTGCGCGGTGCTGCCGACGAAGCGTTGCATGAGAGTGATCTCCTCCTTTTCGTGGTCGATGCACACGCCGGTTTGTCCCCGATCGACCAAGATCTCGCGCGATTGCTGCGTAAATCTCAAAAGCCAGTGATCCTGGTGATCAACAAGATCGACCACGAAAAGCATGAGTCGCTTGCCGCAGAGTTCGATTCGTTAGGCTTCGAGTTGAGTATTGCAATCAGCGCGGAACATGATCGAGGCATTTCGGATTTGTTAGACGCAATTGACCGACTTCTCCCCTCGCCTACCGATGGGCCGCGAGCCACGACTCACGACTCACTTGCTGTCGCGATTCTCGGCCGACCCAATGTTGGAAAATCGTCACTCATCAATTCCATCGTGCAAAGCGAACGCGCAATTGTGAGCGAACTGGCAGGAACCACGCGCGACGCAATCGACATCCTTTACGAACGCAACGGCCGCAGATTCGTTTTCATCGACACAGCGGGAATCCGTCGGCGTGGTAAACACTCAACGTCAGTTGAAGTTTTCAGTGTCATGCGCGCCGAACGAAGCATCCGCCGCTCCGACCTTTGCGTCCTCATTGTCGATCTCACCGCGGGCGTAACCGCGCAGGACAAACGAATCGCCGGTTTGATGCAAGCGGCGCAGAAACCGGCCATCGTCATTTTGAACAAGTGGGACCTCGTTAAACCACAGCGCAATCAAAAGTCGGCCATCGCCAAACTGGTGGAGGCCGTGCGCGAGCGAATCTTCTTTCTGGATTATGCGCCAGTGCTAATCACATCGTCGTTAACCGGAGAACATGTCAACAAATTGTTTTCGTTGATCGAAAGGGTACAACGCGCAGCGCGCCAGCGTGTCGGCACTGGCGTTCTAAATCGATTAGTGCGACAGGCGTTTGAAGCCAACCCGCCTCCAATGGTAAGGGCGCGGCGGCTCAAACTCTTTTATGCTGCCCAATCGAAAGGGAAAGAAGATCAACAGCTACAGCCTCCGGAGTTCGTCCTGTTCGTGAATGATCCTCGTTTGCTGAGCCAAACGTACAAGCGCTACCTGGAATCTCGCATTCGCCACGCGCAACCTTTTCCCGGGTTGCCCATCATTCTAACGCTGCGTCCCCGCGCGCAGAGTGCGACGCCAGCATCGCGGTTGCGAGCAAAATAGATTTCAGACCGTTACGAGACAATCACTCCGGCGCCTGGCGATACGGAACATTTTCACGAAGTGATGCAAGAATGCTTTCGCTCAGCTTGACAGCATCATTGTCGCCGGAGGAGCGCGCGCGATGGAGCGCTTCTTCGGCCACACTGATTGCGTGCGGAAAATCTCCCGCCTCGGCGTAAGCCGCAGCCAGTGTATCCAGAAGAGCCGGAATTTTACGCTCGGTGAGGTCGCAAGCGCGCTCGGCCAGGCGAACTGCCTCGGTTCCATCGCGCGATCTGGAATCGGGATAAGTTGCAAGAAGCCACGCGAGTTCGTCCAGCATTCGAGGCGAGTCTGGGGCATTTGTGGCGATGTCGCGAAGTCGTTGCAGCCCATCTGGCTCCGTAGCCAATGACAGCAGAATCTGACGCAGTTGCCCGTGCACTTGTTCCGCTCCCGGCTGCAACATCATCACGTAGCCGAGGTGCTGCGCAGCTGACGCCAGATCACCCCTCTGCGCCAGGGCCGCACCTAGAGCGGAATGAGCAACCACATCATAAGGAGACAGAGTCAGCCATTCGCGTCCGAGATCGGCCGCTTCGGTGTAGCCGTGATTTTCTAAAAGGCTACTCATCAGGAATTGGTAGGCCGAAGAACTTTCCGGCCCGAACTCGATTGCGCGGCGAGCTTCCGCGTTGGCGCGTTCTGGGTTGCTCCGCCTTATCGAAACGGCCAGGGCCAATCGGACATCAGAGTCATTTGGATTTAATTCAATCGCGCGCGCGGCTTCTTCGATGGCTTCCTCGTCACGGCCTAGCTCGGTCAAGCCTAACGCATGAGACCCTCGCGCGATAGCATCGGAGGGATCGGCGTCCACGGCCTTGGCTGCTTCGACTACGGCGCTGTCGATCTTGCCCTGAGTCGCCAAAGCTCTTGCGGTATACAGGTGTTGCGCCACCGAAGGAACAATCCAATAAGTGGCGAAACTATTGATCGCCCAAACCAAGATGAGCGCATCGAGAACAAACCGCAGACGTTCGCTACGACGGGTTAGCGTTTGCCAACCCAATGCGCCAAAAAAACAAAGCGGCGTGAGGACCGATAATCCATAAAAAGCTTTCACTTGCGCATAGGAGGGAACTTTCAGGGTCATAAAAACCAGGCCGAGAACAATCACGGCGGAGAAACCGAGCAATACGAATAATTCGCTCGAAGGTTTCCGAATGAATTGAACAATCGCGGCGACCGCGCCGATGAAAATCAGTGCGGTAGGTATCAGGGCCCACAAATAACCGGCCACCATCAGCTGTTGATTCCAGGCAATGGCCAAGCTCGACACACCACCGCACAACCCATCGCCCCACAGTGTAGAATAGATTCCGTCGGCAAATCCGGCGAAACCGCTGAAGAATGGATGTACTAACGACGGGCCGAAACGGAGGTAATCTGCGATAGTGCGGTAACCAGGGTCCTGCCACCACGTGAACCCGCTCACTACATCCCAGTTACCGATCAACGGTGTGCCAAATTTCAGCCAGATGCGCGCGTAATGCCAGCCGCACACGGCGAAACAAACGGCAAGCAACAGCCCGAGATTGCGCAACGAGGCTCCGATTGGCGCTCGCGTGTAAACAAGCTTGCCCACGATTGCGGCAATTACGACCGGCAGCAGCAAAATTCCGGTTGCCTTTGTTAACATTGCCGCGCCCAGCGAAAAACCGAGCCAGGCAAATTGCGATGCGCGCGGCGCGTTGCTCCTGAGCAGGCGCAAACAGAGATAAAGGGCCATTGTGGCGAGAACCGCAGTCAGGACTTCGTTGGTTACATAGTGTGCCATGTACAACTGCATCGGGAGAAACGCCGCAAGCAAAACTCCGATGAACACGGCTCGGGCGGGAAACAGCAGACGCAAACTCAGAAAAACAAGAATGAATTGGGCAATCCCCATGAATGCGCCGATCAAACGCAGAACTAAAATCGAGCCGGGATCGCTGGTTGACAGTTTACATGCCGAAAGAGTCCCGGCGGCGATCAAATAATAGAGCGGCGGCTGATACATTTCCCAGCCTTCAGTCGGCAGTGGCAGCGACCAGTGCCGCTGGATATAGTTGATGTAGTTGAGATGCTCCGTCGAATCGAAGCCTCTATGGAACGGCAACAGCCGTCCATTGTTCCAGAATAACAATAACCACAAGCCGGCAAGAACGAGCAGCAGGATTTGTTCCCGCCATCGCGGCGTGGACTGCTTAAAGCTGACGTTCCACGGAAACGCTACTACGGAAGCGATTGCAATAAGAACGAGCCACAATGGCCGGATTTTTTTAAACGCATCAAATGTGCGTTGGCTGTCGGCAAGGGAATTACCGCGCCCGGGAGTTTTCGCCTGCGAGGCTAGTGCGGCATGATGCCAGGAAGAACCAGCAAAAGATGTTTCCCAACTTTGATCAGTGCGCAAGCTCACGTGGTCAGTAGTCAAAGCGAGCCAGAGCGCTGGTGGCCCATTGTGATTGAACACGCGCGCCTCAACCACGTTGGTACCGGCGTGCAGCTGTCCTGCCACATCAAGGCGCACAACCTTTTTCCAATTGCGATCCGCCTGAAGCTGGACCGGCATGCCGTTGATTTTCACTTCGGCGCGCCGCATGGCGCGAATGCTCAGGGACACCGACCGCGGTTGGTCCGTCAATACAAACTCGTGCCGGAACGTTGCATCAAGGCTGCTAAACCAGTGCGCGCGCGCGTCGATTGCGGTAGGAAAAACAATCCACTCCGCCCGTCTATCGCGCGGTAAAAAATTGATTGCCGGATCCTTCCACGCGCACCATGCGAGGACCGAGATCGCGAGACCGGCAAACACGACTATCCAAATTGCTCGATGCCACGGCTTGAGAATGAACATTGCGACCTAATGT
>JBKPGQ010000102.1:0-2001 GCA_046729455.1 Verrucomicrobiota bacterium | reverse complement strand
CAGCAATTCCTTACCAATCGTGATTGTTGAGCCGGGCACACGCGAACTAACCTGGAGGTTCATTCTATTGAACAAAATCTCTCGGGCCAGCGAGTAGCCGTTTGTGTGTAAGCCATTCGATTCCAGCGCGAGAACTACGTCGCCCGGACGAATTTTCCTGCCATCGATGATTTTGCCGCGGTCCACGACACCGATGATGCAGCCGGCGAGATCGTATTCGCCCTCGCGATAAATTCCGGGCATTTGCGCTGTTTCACCGCCGAGAAGAGCACAGCCCGCAGATCGGCAGGCACGCGAAAGACCCCGCAGCAAATGTTGGAACACACGGGCTTCGAGTTTCCCGCAGCCAATGTAGTCCAGGACGAAAAGCGGACGTGCGCCCAAGACGGCGATGTCATTTATACAATGGTTAACCAGATCGGCGCCAACGGTGTCATGCTTGTTCAAAGCAAACGCAATTTTCAATTTCGTCCCGACGCCGTCGATGCTTGCGACCAGGACCGGCTCGCGCATTCCAGGGAAGTTCGCTCGGAACAACCCGCCGAAGCCGCCAACCTTACCCAACACCTGTGGCCTATGCGTTTGCCTAACGAGTGACTGGATTTGACGCTTCAGCCGATTGCCAAGATCGACATCAACGCCTGCACGAGCGTAAGCCTTTTTGTGCGCTGTCATCCCGAGCCGCGCAGACGGCGTGGGACCTCACGCAAGCTTCGTTGACCACATCGCCTAACATGCGTGATCCAAGCTTCGTAGGTGAGGTCCTTCGCTTCGCTCAGGATGACACGCATGCAGAAATCATTTCAAATCCGTGAACAAGGTCGGATGTGCTTCTTGGTCGGCGAGCGCTTTGGCACGCTGCTCCCGTTTCTCCATAATGAATTTGTCTAACGCAGGATCGACGGGCAAGGGATACTCCCCGTTGAAGCAGGCCAGGCAAAAGCTATTCATCGGCTTTCCAGTCGCGCGTACCATGCCTTCCACATCGAGGTAACCGAGGCTATCGACACCGAGGTATTTGCAGATGTCTTCCATCGACATCTGGTTCGCAATCAACTTTTCTGGATCGGGAAAGTCGATTCCGTAATGACAAGCAAACCGGTGTGGTGGACAGCTCACACGCATGTGCACTTCCTTTGCACCGGCTTCGCGCAAGTTCACTACGCGCGCTCGCGAGGTCGTCCCGCGCACGATCGAGTCGTCCACTACGACAACGCGTTTTCCGGCCACCATTTCCTTAATCAAATTCAACTTCACCCGCACGTCGAAATCGCGAATGAGCTGGCTTGGCTGTAAGAACGTTCGGCCGATGTAGTGATTGCGGACGAAAGCGTGGGCATAGGGAATATTTAGCTCCTGCGCGAAACCGAGGGCGGCATAATTTCCCGAGTCCGGCACCGGCACAACAATATCTGCCTCGACCGGAAATTTTCTTGCCAGTTCGCGCCCCATTTCCATTCGCACTTTTCCCACGTTAACGCCGCCGATCATACTGTCCGGCCGCGCAAAATAGACGTATTCAAACATGCAAAATGCCGGCCGCGCGTCCGGGAACGGCCTTTCGGAGCGCAATCCGTTTTCATCGATGATCAACACTTCGCCAGGCTCAATTTCGCGGATGAACTCCGCATGAATCAGATCAAAAGCGCATGTCTCAGACGCCAGGATATAAGCGCCATCGAGTTTGCCAAGGGAAAGCGGGCGCCAACCAAATGGATCGCGCACTCCGATCAGCTCTCGCTCACTCATGATGATGAGCGAGAACGCGCCTTGAATCCGGCGTAACGCCGCAAGAACATTTCCTCCAGTCTCCGACGGTTGCGCCAGGAGATGTAAAATGATTTCGCTGTCGGCAGTGGTTTGGAAAATGGAGCCTTTACGCTCGAGCTCATCGCGCAGAAGATCGGCGTTAATCAAATTACCATTGTGCGCAATTGCCATTTGACCGCGCACACAGTCCACCACGAAGGGTTGCGCGTTTTTGATCGTACTAGTTCCGGT
>JBKPGQ010000101.1:0-1621 GCA_046729455.1 Verrucomicrobiota bacterium | reverse complement strand
GCTTTCATTTATCACCTCGTTCTACGGAAATGGCGGAACGAAGTTCCCAGAGAAGAGCGAGTCGATTGCGGTAACGAGCGCGCGAATTTCCCTTCGCAACGTCGCCAGATTCTGTTGCATTTCCGCGATTCCGCAGAAATGAAAATCCTAGCCGCCAAGCCGGGTCTCAACCACATTGCCAGTCGCGTCGATACGCGAATCACAGCATCATGTGAGCGGCTGAAAAATCTGGCGTAGCCGATTCCAGAGCATCGCTACTCGATATCGATCTCACGCACCCGTTTTTGCTGACGAATGATCTCGACCCGATTGCGTAATTTGTCCGGGAGTCCAACGCTCGAGGGCAC
Organism: Verrucomicrobiota bacterium; assembly: GCA_046729455.1. Lineage (GTDB taxonomy): Bacteria > Verrucomicrobiota > Verrucomicrobiia > Chthoniobacterales > UBA10450 > Udaeobacter. The sequence continues at coordinate 1,274 of JBKPGQ010000101.1, read as the reverse complement.
AGCTTCGACGAAAACAATTGGGGACGACGCGTCCGATGTATTCATCTGCACATTCTCAATGCCAACCAATCGCGAAAGAAAGGGCTGCCGCGTTTCGATATCCTTTACCCGATACAACTCGAGTGTGTCGGTGACTTTGCTAAAAACGCCGGATATGATTTTAAAGCGCTGAGTCGTCAGCTCGAAGATTTTGCATTTCGTTTGGAAATAACGGGCCACCGCGAAAAAGATAGGCACGATGAGCCAGCAAAAGAGACCACACAAAAGGTATACGCCGAAATTTTTCCATTGCGACGATGTGCCGCGCCAGACGATCTCTTCCGCCACCCCTGAGCTTGTCTCGGTCATGGAAAGTTCTTTAGCAACGAGCCCCAGCAACAGCAAGCCGGAAAGGTATTGAGTGGAGGCGATCCCCGACTTCATAAATGTGCGCGCTTCGGCTTTGCCGGGATACGACCTGCAAGGGAATGCGACACACGCGAATCTCTACGGCGCAATTGATCGACTCGTCGCGAGGTCTCGCTCCCATGGCGCGCAAACGAAAGGCGCGACTTGTAAGGGAATTCCGCCGGCCTGCCCCAAAGCAGATTCAAGCCGTGGCCGGCCCTGCCAGTCGGGTAGCCGGTCATTCGCATAAACTTTCGTTTAGCCGCTTCGCTTCGCTTACGTCATTGCGACCGTTCATATCACTTTATCATTGGCGTGTGTAGAGCAAAAGAGGCAGAATCCGCCGCGTGAGGTACTGGGAAATCATCGCTGATAATCTCAGCAAAGCCGGTTGGAGTTGGGGCTGCGTTGCAACCGTGGATTCCAACGGGATGCGCTTAGCGATTAAGATTGTCACTTCGGGCCGCGATCAGAATACTGACTTAATGAACTTCATCTTCACCAAGAACATCGGAATGCTCTTGCTTGCCATTTATCTGATCGTGATCGGCCTCTCGACAATCTCCGCTCTTGCCATCTCGGGAGTTATTACAGGCGTACTGGCGCTAGCGGCAGGCATCTTCATCCTTATCGGAAGGTAAGATGAAGCGAACCGTATTCATGAGCCGCGGTTAGGCGGTTCTACTGGGAAAATTTAGCGACGAGCTGGAGAAGGAAACCAATTATAATCAGCGCGATTCCAAGGCGACCGCACCAACGCACGAACCACGAATGCCAGATAGGTCGCCCTGAAGCCCTGATGATATGCGCCAAAAATCTAATAAACAGCATCACGGCACCGATGAACGACAAAATCAACCCACAAATATTTAGTGTTTTTGGTGTCA